>NZ_QODJ01000039.1:0-57503 GCF_009935965.1 Pseudomonas sp. L13 | reverse complement strand
TTCCGGCCAGCGTGGTTTAACGGGGCGCCTAAGATCAAGATCAAAAGCAGATCAAGAGCGGCTCGCTTCGCATCGTGATTACCGTTGGCTGCTAAGACCTACAAAGTTGTGTAGACACCTAAAGCAATCGCAGGCAAGCCAGCTCCCACATTGATTAGCGTGTTGCCCAGGGCACCATTCATCAAGCCGTCAACAAACCTGTCCATATCCCCTGCGAGGCTAGGTGGATGACTGATATAATCCCAGGCCTTTCGTGGAGAACAGACTTTTATGCCAACGTCCTTTCTGGAAATTGTTGAACTGCCTGACGGCCGAATCGAACTGCGCCGGGCGGAGGACGAGGGTTCTCTGGTTATTCTGGATTTCTCCGAAGACGCCAAAGTCTTCCTGCAAGGCCAGCACGTCGAAGTGGCCAAAGCCATGTTGAGCGTGGGCGTGCAGATGGCAGGTCGCCTTGCCGAAGGCGAGCCGGAGAAAGAAGAAGGGCCGCGCGTTCTTCACTGAGTCCTTGGTGAAGGCTGCGTCTGTGGCGCGCCCGTCATTACCCCAATCGAATATTCAAACTCTGTGCATCACCTGTGCGTGCAGCGCTGATCAGTTGCTGCTTGGCGCTGGCATTCAGCGGGTTCAACCAGCTCACCACCGTATGGCTACGGCCCAGGCGCAAAGCTTCGCAGGTTAGCTGCTGGGCGCTTTGCGCACCGCGTGGCTGCAGCAACAGGATGCGCTCGCGGTTGAGCCCAGCGTCCCGCAGCCAGGCCTGGGTGAGGCTGGCGGGCGGGGCGATCAGTGTCAGCCAGCGGGCATCCTGATCTTCGCTTAATTCGCGCAGGATAGGTGCCAGCAGGTTCAGGCAGCTCTCAGCCGCACCGCGCAACGACAATTCACTGAACGCCTCAGGTTCGCCGCCCCAGGGGGCCTCGACCGTTTCCTTGAGGATTGGCGCAAGGGGTTGGGCCATGAAGGCCTCGAACAGCGACAGTTGTGTGTGTTGTGGGGTGTGCACGAGCTGCATGATGCCTCCTTTAGCGGCGAATGACGCCGACACTCAAGCCTTCGATCACCAGGTCCTGGTCTTTCAGGTTGACTTCGATCGGGGCAAACTCAGGGTTTTCGGCCAGGAGCCAGACCTTGCTGCCTTCGCGCTTGAAGCGTTTGACCGTGACCTCGTCGCCGATACGGGCCACGACGATCTGGCCATTGCGGGCTTCGCGAGTGGTATGCACGGCCAGCAGGTCACCGTCGAAGATGCCCACGTCCTTCATGCTCATGCCGTGCACGCGCAACAGGTAGTCGGCGCGGGGATGGAAGAAGGTCGGGTTGATGTTGCAGGATTCCTCGACGTGCTGCTGCGCCAGGATCGGCGCACCTGCGGCGACGCGACCGATGATCGGCAATGTCGACTCGTCGGCCTTGGCTTCGAAGCCAGGGATGCGAATACCCCGCGAAGCACCCGGGGTCATCTCGATCGCGCCTTTGCGAGCGAGGGCCTTGAGGTGTTCCTCGGCGGCGTTCGGGGATTTGAACCCCAGTTCCAGGGCAATCTCCGCACGGGTAGGCGGGTAACCATTGTCATCAAGGCAGCGCTTGATAAAAGCCAGAATCTCAGCTTGGCGTGGCGTCAGTTTTAGCATGTTGATCGCTCTGTCTTTTTATACAGTGACTGGGATTATATACAGTGAACTGCGCTTGGCAATCATCCTTTTTGGCGGCTCCGCTGGACGGTCATCCGTCAGCCGTCCTACAGAGCAGAAGCGACGCTGCCTACAGACCCGCGAGGATGTGATTAAATAGCGATGAAACAGATGACCGACCAGCCGCAAAGCGGACCCGCAGGCTTGACAAGACACACTCTGAAACGTATGTTTCAAACAAGTGTTTGTCAGGCGGAGTAGCCATGGCCCAGTCGGAAACCGTTGAACGCATTCTCGATGCTGCCGAGCAATTGTTCGCGGAAAAAGGATTTGCTGAAACTTCATTGCGGCTGATCACCAGCAAGGCTGGGGTCAACCTGGCTGCTGTGAACTATCATTTCGGCTCGAAAAAGGCCCTGATCCAGGCGGTGTTCTCACGCTTTCTGGGCCCGTTCTGCGCAAGCCTCGACCGTGAGCTGGAACGCCGCCAGGCCAAGGCCGATCACAAGCCCAGCCTGGAAGAGCTGCTGGAAATCCTGGTGGAGCAAGCATTGGTCGTGCAGCCTCGCAGTGGCAACGACCTGTCGATCTTCATGCGCCTGCTGGGCTTGGCGTTCAGCCAGAGCCAGGGTCACCTGCGCCGCTACCTGGAAGACATGTACGGCAAGGTGTTCCGCCGCTATATGCTGCTGGTCAACGAAGCGGCCCCGCGTATTCCGCCTATCGAACTGTTCTGGCGCGTGCATTTCATGCTCGGTGCCGCTGCCTTCAGCATGTCCGGTATCAAAGCGTTGCGAGCGATTGCCGAGACCGATTTTGGCGTGAACACCTCCATCGAGCAGGTCATGCGCCTGATGGTGCCGTTCCTCGCCGCTGGCATGCGCGCCGAAACCGGCATCACCGACCCGGCCATGGCTGCCGCCCAGTTGCGCCCACGCAGCAAAACCGTACCGGTCGCCGCCAAGGTTTGATCGCTGCGGGTGGGCGCGGCCGCTTGCATCCGCTAAGCTAGCCGCCATGCCGATTTCAGCTATTTATTCGCAACCCGTCGTCCTTGCCGTGCCTGGCAAGGACGACGGGTTGTGTGCGTTATTTAAGGAAGGTTTATGACTGCTGCCCTGCAAGGTTCTTTGATGGTCGACGTCGCCGGTACCTGGCTCACGGCCGAGGATCGTCATCTGTTGCGCCAACCGGAAGTGGGCGGCCTGATCATTTTTGCACGCAATATCGAGCACCCGCGCCAGGTTCGCGAGTTGAGCGCGGCGATTCGTGCAGTGCGCCCGGACCTGCTGCTGGCCGTGGACCAGGAAGGCGGCCGCGTGCAGCGTCTGCGCCAAGGCTTCGTGCGCCTGCCGGCCATGCGTGCGCTGGCGGATAACCCCAACGCCGAATACCTGGCCGAACAATGCGGTTGGATCATGGCCACCGAAGTGCTTGCGGTGGGCCTGGACCTGAGTTTCGCCCCAGTGCTGGACCTCGACTACCAACGCAGCGCCGTGGTCGGCACCCGCTCCTTTGAAGGCGACCCAGAGCGTGCTGCCGTGCTCGCCGGTGCCTTTATCCGCGGCATGAACAGCGCCGGCATGGCCGCCACCGGCAAGCACTTCCCTGGCCACGGTTGGGCCGAGGCCGATTCCCACGTCGCCATTCCCAATGATGAGCGCAGCCTGGAACAGATTCGCGCCAATGACCTGGTGCCTTTCGCACGCCTGAGCAAGCAATTGGCCGCCGTGATGCCAGCGCACGTCATCTACCCGCAGGTCGATGCCCAGCCTGCTGGTTTTTCGCGTCGCTGGTTGCAGGACATCCTGCGCGGTGAATTGCAGTTCGACGGGGTGATCTTCAGCGATGATCTGTCCATGGCCGGCGCCCATGTGGTCGGCGATGCGGCCAGTCGTATCGAAGCGGCGCTGACCGCCGGCTGTGACATGGGCTTGGTGTGCAATGACCGTGCGGCGGCCGAGTTGGCGCTGAGTGCAGCGCAGCGGATGAAGGTCACGCCGTCAGCTCGCATTGCGCGTATGCGTGGGCAGGCGGTTGCGTCGACGGATTACAAGCAGGATCCACGCTGGTTGGCGGCCCTCACAGCGTTGCGAGACGCTCAACTGATCGAATAAACGTTAAAGAAAGAGGCTTGGTGTAGGAAGCGTCTGGGTGTTGCTGTAGCTTTCTCTTACCGCTTTGTGGGAGTCGGCCTGCTTTAAATCGCGTTGCCGACCGCTGTAGAGTGCTGCCCCATGAATGACCTTATTGCACGTATCGTCGAGTTGGATTGGCAAGAGAGCTTTGACCCTCGTTCACTGGAGCGTGGTTTCGAGTACGCTGGCGAAAGTCGTCTCGAAATAGTCGAAGTGGGAAAACACCGGTTGATCGCACGTTGCAAGGGCTCCGGTCGCAACGTCTACACCCAGGTGATCACGCATGTTGCCACATCAAATTGGGCGACTGTCGAGTGCGTGTGTTCTTGCCCGGTAGCGATCAATTGCAAGCACGCGGCCGCGGCGCTGTTTATGTTGACCGTACTGTACGAAGACCTGAACCCGCCTGTAAAACCGCAAAAGACACCGGTTGAGCGCCTCAGCCCCCAGCTCGAAAAGTGGCTTGAAAGCATCCCTGAGCCCACGCCTGTGGATGAGGGGCAACCCAGGAATACGGGCACCTCTTTGTTGTACCAGCTCTCCCTCGATCCCTATTCGACGAGGTGGTCAATAGAGCTATATCGGGCGCGTGTGACGAAAAAAGGTGACTACAGCGATATCAAGCCGCTGTACTCGATCGATGAGACATTGCGGCGTGCGCCAGCCTATATGCATGAGCTGGATGCTCGCATTTGTCGATTGCTGTTGTTGAGCCGGTCTTATAGTTCCTATAGCACCCGTTATCAGCTGGCCGGCGAGTCAGGGGCCGAAATTCTCCAATTGGCGCTGAAAACCCAACGTCTGTTTATTGAGCAGGGCCCAGGTCTGGCGCTCAAGTCCGGCCCGGCCCGGCCCGCGCGCTTTGATTGGGCCATGTTGTCCGATGGCAATCACATTCCCAAGTGGATCAGCAGCGGGCGCGAGTTGGACGAGGTATTGCCCCTCAAACCGCTTCATTATCTTGACCGCGATAACTTGGCGATCGGGGTGATCGATCACGGGCTGGATGACAATCTGGCCATGCATCTTTGCGCCGTGCCGATGATTCCAGCTGATCAGGTCGCGTTATTCAGTCATCGCATCAGTGCGGTGTCCAAGGTGATTCCTGCGCCGCGCGAGCTGACCGAGCGTGTGGTGGATACGTTAGAGCCTCAAGGATGTCTCACTCTGGGAAGCGACGAGTCCTACGTCTACAGCCAGGCGCACCATCGGCAAATGCTCACTTTTGAACACCGCGCCGCCTTGGCTTACCGATACGACGCCTGCCTGGTCAGCGGCAAGGGCACTGAGGACATCCTGTTTCTCAACGGCACCGAAACCCAACGCATCCAACGCAAGACGGCGGCTGAGAAAGCCCTGCGCAAGACGCTCACAAAGATCGGCCTTAAAACGGTCACTCGCAAAACCCGTGCGCTGCCTGCCAGTGCAGGAGAGATGTTCGATCTACCCACTGATGAAGCCTGGCTGCGCTTTGTTGAGCGCGACCTGGCGGTTTTGCGCGAGGCCGGGTGGGAGGTGGTCATCCATCCGGGCTTTTATTACGACGTGGAGGCTGTGGACCACTGGTACGCGGATATCGAAGAGACGCCGGGTCATGAATGGTTCAACCTTGAGCTGGGCGTCGAGGTCAATGGCGAGCGGCACAGCCTGTTGCCAATCATGCTCGACTTGATGCGTCGCCAGCCCAAACTGCTCGATGCCACTTACATGGCTGAACGTGGCGACGATGAGCGCGTGTTGGTCAGTTTGGGCGCCGGCACTCATACAAAGGTTGCGCTGCCCTACGGCCGTATCAAACCCCTGATGGCGACCCTCGGCGAACTCTACCTGCGTGCACCTGAAGGCGATGCACTGCGACTGAGCGCGCCCGACGCGGCACGGCTCAGCAACCTGGATGCAATACCCTTGGTGTGGCAGGGCGGCGAGCGGCTGCGTGATTTCGCCAAGCGTCTCAAGGGCGCCAGTCACGTCAATGTCCCTGCTCCCCAGGGCCTGAACGCCGAACTGCGTGGCTACCAGCTCGAAGGCCTTAACTGGATGCAAACCCTGCGCGAGCTGGACGTGGGCGGGATTCTTGGGGATGACATGGGCCTGGGGAAAACCCTGCAGGCCCTTGCCCATTTGCTCTGTGAAAAACAGGCCGGCCGCTTGCAGGCGCCCGCTCTGGCGGTGATGCCCACCAGCCTGGTCCCGAACTGGATGGATGAAGCCGCGCGCTTTACCCCTCAACTCAAGGTCCTGGCGCTGCACGGCTCGCAGCGCCAGGCTGACTTCGCGCGCCTGGCCGATTACGACTTGGTACTCACCACTTACGCGCTGCTGTCGCGAGACCTTGAAGTGCTGCAGCCTCAATGTTGGAGTGTGCTGATCCTCGACGAAGCGCAAAACATCAAGAATCCCAATAGCAAGGCAGCCCAGGCGGCTCGTGAGTTGGAGGCCGGCCAGCGTTTATGCTTGAGCGGTACGCCATTGGAAAACCACTTGGGCGAGCTGTGGTCACTGTTTCATTTCTTGTTGCCGGGCTGGTTGGGCGATAGCAAGAGCTTTAATCGCGATTACCGCACGCCCATCGAAAAACACGGTAATGCGCAGCGTATGCAGCACCTCACGGCACGTATCAAACCGTTCCTGTTGCGGCGCAAAAAGGAACAGGTTGCCACGGAGTTACCGCCCAAGTCGGAAATCGTGCACTGGGTAGAGCTCAGCGATGCACAGCGGGATGTCTACGAAACAGTGCGTGTGGCCATGGATAAAAAGGTGCGCGATGAGATCAGTCGTCATGGCGTGGCCCGCAGCCAGATCATCATTCTCGAAGCCCTGCTCAAACTGCGCCAGGTGTGCTGTGACTTGCGCCTGGTCAAATCTGTGCCGATGACTAAAGCGGCCAAGGCCGACACTGGCAAGCTGGGCAGCTTGATGGACATGTTGGAAGAGTTGCTCAGCGAGGGGCGGCGGATTTTGCTGTTCTCGCAGTTCACCTCGATGCTGGCGTTGATCGAAGAAGAGCTCAAGCTGCGTGGGGTTGAGTATTCGATCCTAACGGGAGACACCGTTGACCGACGTACGCCCGTTGAGAACTTCCAGGACGGCAAGACACCGCTATTCCTGATCAGCCTGAAGGCGGGCGGGACGGGCTTGAACCTGACAGCGGCGGATACGGTGATTCACTACGACCCGTGGTGGAACCCGGCGGTGGAAAATCAGGCCACCGACCGTGCGTATCGCATCGGGCAGGAAAAGCCAGTGTTTGTGTACAAGATGATTGCGCGAGGCACGGTGGAGGAAAAAATTCAGGCGTTGCAGCTGGAGAAGGCTGCGTTGGCCGAGGGGGTGCTGGAAGGTGGCGCCAGTGCGGGTTGGAAGCTGGAGCAGCGGGATATTGAGGCGCTGTTTGCGCCTTTGCCAAGTTGAAGACCGCGGCGCGGCTATCGCAGGCAAGCCAGCTCCCACAGGGGAATGCATTTCAAGTGTGGGAGCGGGCTTGCTCGCGAAGGCGGCCTAGCAGTCAGCGCTTCTCTTGCTTATTGGGCAACGGCGCAAACAACGCCTCAATCTCTTCATTGCCCAACTGCCAGTCCCCAGTCGTACGCCCATCCAGCACGCCCGCCGCCAGATCGGACTTTTCCTTCTGCAAGTGCTGAATTTTCTCCTCCACCGTGCCCCGGGCAATCATCTTGTACACAAACACCGGCTTTTCCTGCCCGATGCGATACGCACGGTCGGTGGCCTGGTTTTCCGTGGCCGGGTTCCACCATGGGTCATAGTGGATAACCGTGTCGGCTTCGGTCAGGTTCAAACCTACGCCACCGGCCTTCAGGCTGATCAAAAAGATCTGCAGCTTACCGCTCTGGAAATCCTTCACCGGTGTGCGTCGATCCCGGGTCTGGCCGGTCAGCAGGGCGTAGGCAATGCCGCGCTTTCTCAGTTCGGCCTCGATCAGGCTCAGCATCGAGGTGAACTGTGAGAACAACAGGATCCGGCGGCCCTCGGCAAACAGCTCGTCGAGCATGTCCATCAGGCTATCGAGCTTGCCCGAGCTGCTGCCACGGGCGGGCAGGGTAGCGTCGTTGACCAGGCGCAAGTCGCAGCACACCTGGCGCAGTTTCAGCAGGGCTTCAAGGATGATGATCTGGCTGCGGGCCACGCCTTTGCGGGTGATCTCGTCGCGGACCTTTTTATCCATGGCCAGGCGCATGGTTTCGTACACGTCGCGCTGGGCCTCGTTGAGGTCGACCCAGTGGATAATCTCGGTCTTGGGCGGCAGTTCGGTCGCCACTTGCTCCTTGGTACGGCGCAGCAGGAAGGGTTTGATCCGACCGTTAAGGTGTTGCAATCGCACCTCGCTGGCGCGTTTTTCAATCGGCACGCGGTAATCACGGTTGAAACTCTTCACATCGCCCAGCCAACCCGGCAGCAGGAAGTGGAACAGCGACCACAGCTCGCCCAAGTGGTTTTCCAAGGGCGTGCCGCTCAGGCAAAGGCGCTGGCGGGCATTCAGCTCGCGTGCGGCCTGGGCCGCCTTGCTGGACGGGTTCTTGATGTACTGCGCTTCATCGAGGATCAAGACGTGCAAGGGCAGGGCGGCGAGTTGTTCGATGTCTTTGGGCAGCAGGGCGTAGGTGGTCAGCAGCAGGTCGTAGTCATTCAGGTTGGCGAAATGTTTCTTACGCCCCGCGCCATAAAGTGCCTGCACTCTCAGCTGCGGGGTGAAGTGCGCAGCCTCATCGAGCCAATTCGGGATCAGGCTGGTAGGCATCACGACCATGCACGGCCGATCAAGGCGCCCGGCGATTTTCTCGGTAAGAATATGCGCCAGGGTTTGCAGGGTTTTACCCAGGCCCATGTCATCCGCGAGTATCCCACCCACCTCCAGTTGGCGCAGTGACTGCATCCAGCTCAAGCCTTCCAGCTGATAGGGGCGCAAGGTCGCATTCAATCCTTCAGGCGCCGCGCAGGTGAAATCCTTGATATCGCGCAGGCGCTGGGCGAAGTTGCGGATCTTCTCGCCGCCTTCCCATTGCAGTGGCAGGTCTTCCAGCGGGTTGAGGCGAATGGCGTCGGCCTTGGCCAGGCGCAGCGCGGTGGTGCCGGCTTCCTGCAGGTAAAACTCGCCGAGAGTCGCCAGCACCGGCTTCAAGCGGCCGTAGGGCAGCGCCACTTGCAACGGGCCGTGGCCGTTCGGCAGGCCGGGGATGTTGACCAGGATCAGCTCTTCATCGCGGCGCCGCGCGAGTTTCTCGGGGTTGAGAATCTCGGTGTGGGAGCGCATCAGGTTCAGCAGGATCGGCAGCAGGCTCAGGCGTTCGCCGTTGACGATAATGCCCAGTTCCAGGTCGAACCAATCGCGTTCCGGCCCTTCATCGACCGTGGCATACCAGTCATCGACGGGGCTGAGGTCAAAGCCGAAGTCTTCATCGATCTGCAGCTCCCAGCCCTCGGCACGCAAAGTGGGCGACACATTGAGAGTGAAGTTCAGCCAGGCACTGTCATTGACCATCTCGAACAGCTCGCCGGCGCTTTCCGGCAGGGCCTTGCTCTGGCGCGTGGCGATCTTGAAGCCAAGCAGGCGCAGGTGCTCGCGATAGGCCTGCTCTTGCTCGGGTTGGCGCTTGATCCGCAGGCTCTGCGTCTCCTGGCGCACGATGATGTCGGCATTTTTTTGCCCGCTGACATAGTTGCCCAAGTAGTTGAACGACAGCGCCGCACGGTGCTGGATATAGCGCTGCATCTTGCCGTTGCGCGGCTCGAACGCGCTGAACTCGACGCTGGCCAGCCACAGGCGCGGCACGGGCCGCACATCCTCCATGACCACCTGCGGCAGGACCACGCGGTTATCCAGCACCGCCTGGAGTTTTTCCAGCAGCTGCGCATCCTGGGCTGCTGCCGGGTAGGCCAGGGTTTCCTGGACCTTGAGCAGCACCGCCGCAATGTGTTTGCAATTGGTGTGTACCGGGCACGTGCAGCGGCTGTCCACCAGGATCAGCAGGCCCTTGGCCGATTCGCGCAGTGAGATGGTCTGGCGGTAAACGTTGCCGCCCGAGCCTTCGCAACTGGCGGTGATGGTGCTGTCGCCGCACTCGACGATGCGCACGCGGTTTTCCAGGGCGTAGCGCCGCCCGCGCTCAAGGCTTTGCTCTTTGAAGCGATTGGCCCACGAAGGGGCCAGGGGTTTGGTCAACGACGACGTCAGGGGCATGGCGCGCAATCAGTCCTGAAGGTCGGGCGGTGGTGCGCTGGGTGGCTTGGCGGTCAGCGAGGTGATCTTGATCAGCAGCGCCAGGTGGCCGCCGTCCAGGTAGTTGAGCTGGTTGTTCTTGGTGCGCACGTCTTTCTGGCTCAGGTGTTCGCTGTTAATCACGCTGCCGTTGCCGTCGAACTGGTTGATCCAGAAATCCGCGTCGATATCGGTAAAGCGCCCCAGTTGCAGGCTCAACACCCCTTCGATAGGGAACTGGCCGAATTGCTCCTGGCCGTCGGTGATCGCCACTTTCACCGCTTGTTCGCCCAGGTTCTGTTCCCAGGCTTTGTGGGCGAGCACCGTGTAGTTGGCGTCGGCGCGCAGCTTGTCGACGATATTGCCCAGGCGCGGCGGGCTCATCCGCTCACCCAGGCGCGGCGCGCCCGCATCCCAGTTTTCCGGGGCGGCGCGGCTGTTGATCACCGGTTCCGCATTCTGGCGCACCAGGATCATTTCCACCTGATACAGGCTGTCGGCAAAGGCCGAAGGTGCGAGTACCACCAACAACAGGCTCAAAATGCGGAACACGCGCATGGGGGCGTCCTTAAACGGATTTCGGAATGAGGCGTTCAAACAGCGCCTCCAAGGTGTTGAAGCGTTCTTCGGCACGTTCCATCGGCACCATGAACTTGAACAGCGTAGCCCCTTCGAACTTGTAGCGGTTGGGTTGGCCCTGGATCAGCTTGATCAGCACCAGCGGGTCGACCGGCGTCTGCGCTTCGAACTCGATACGCCCACCTTGCGGCCCGGCGTCGACTTTCTTGATGCCCAACTGCTCGGCCTGCAACTTGAGCAGGGTCAGGCGCACCAGGTTCTTGGTCGGCTCCGGCAACAGGCCGAAGCGGTCGATCATCTCTACCTGCAAGTCCTTGAGGCCTTCTTCATCGGCCGCCGAGGCAATGCGCTTGTACAGGATCAACCGTGCATGCACATCCGGCAGGTAGTCTTCGGGAATCAACGCCGGCAAGCGCAGGTTGATCTCCGGGCCACCGCCCAAGGGTTGGTCGAGGTTCGGTTGTTCGCCTTTACGGATGGCTTTCACCGCGCGTTCGAGCATCTCCATATACAGCGTGAAACCTACCGCCTGGATCTGCCCGCTCTGGCCGTCGCCGAGCAACTCGCCGGCACCCCGGATTTCCAGGTCGTTGGTGGCCAGTACAAAACCGGCCCCGAGGTCCTGGGTATTGGCGATCGCTTCCAGGCGTTTTTCCGCATCGGAAGTGATCTGCTGGCGCGGTGGTGTCAGCAGGTACGCATAAGCCTGGTGGTGACTACGCCCGACGCGGCCGCGCAATTGGTGCAACTGCGCCAGGCCGAACTTGTCGGCGCGCTCGATGATGATGGTGTTGGCGCTCGGCACGTCGATGCCGGTCTCGATGATGGTCGAGGCGATCAGCACGTTGAAACGCTTGTGATAGAAGTCGCTCATCACCTGTTCGAGTTCGCGCTCGCGCATTTGCCCGTGGCCGATGGCGATGCGGGCCTCCGGCACCAGTTCGGCGAGGTCGGCGGCGCATTTCTCGATGGTTTTCACATCGTTGTGCAGGTAATACACCTGGCCGCCGCGCAGCAGTTCGCGCAGCAGGGCTTCCTTGACCGTGCTCTTGTTCTGCTCCATTACAAAGGTGCGCACCGACAAACGACGCGCCGGTGGCGTGGCGATGATCGACAGGTCGCGCATGCCCGACACCGCCATGTTCAGCGTGCGTGGAATCGGCGTGGCGGTGAGGGTGAGGATGTCGACTTCGCTGCGCAGGGCCTTGAGCTGTTCTTTCTGGCGCACGCCAAAGCGGTGCTCTTCGTCGATGATCACCAGGCCCAGGTTCTTGATCTTCACATCGTCCGACAACAACTTGTGGGTGCCGATCACGATGTCGATCTTGCCTTCGGCCAGGTCGGCGACGGCGGCATTCACTTCCTTGGCGGACTTGAAGCGGCTCATCACCTCCACGGTCACCGGCCAGTCGGCAAAGCGGTCGCGGAAACTGTTGTAGTGCTGCTGGGCGAGCAGGGTGGTGGGTACCAGGATCGCAACCTGGCGACCGCCGTGTACCGCAATAAAGGCTGCACGCATGGCCACTTCGGTTTTGCCAAAGCCCACGTCACCACACACCAGGCGATCCATCGGCTTGGGCGCGAGCATGTCGGCGCGCACCGCTTCGATGGTGGTTTGCTGGTCGGGGGTTTCTTCGAAGGCGAAGCCGGCGCTGAAGGTGGCGTAGTCGGCTTTCGGGTCGGCGAACGCGTAGCCTTCGCGGGCGGCGCGACGGGCATAGATGTCGAGCAGTTCGGCGGCCACGTCGCGCACCTGTTCGGCGGCCTTGCGCTTGGCTTTCTGCCAGGTCTCGGAGCCCAGGCGGTGCAACGGCGCCAAGGCGTCGTCGCTGCCGGTGTAGCGGGCGATCAGGTGCAGGTTGGCCACCGGCACGTAGAGCTTGGCGCCCTCGGCGTATTCCAGGGTGAGGAATTCGGCGGCCTGGTTGTCGATCTCCAGGGTCTGCAGGCCCAGGTAGCGGCCCACGCCATGGTCGATATGCACCACCGGCGCGCCTTCGCGCAGCTCGGTGAGGTTTTTGATCACCGCGTCGTTGTTGGCGTCGGCGCGTTTTTCCCGGCGTCGGCGTTGCATCACGCGCTGACCGAACAGCGGGCTTTCGGCGATCAAGGCCAGCGCCGGGTCATCCAGCCGCAGCCCTTCGTCCAGCGGCGCGATGGTGATCGCCAGGCGCTCTTTGCTGGCGACAAAATCCGGCCAACTGTCGACGGTTTTCGGCCGCAGCTTCAGGCGTTCCAACAGCTCCAGCAGCACTTCGCGGCGCCCGGCGGATTCGGCGGTAAACAGCACGCGGCCGGGGAAGTCGCCGAGGAAATTCGACAGCGCTTCCAGCGGTTGTGTGGCCTTGGCCTGGATCGCCAAATCGGGCAGCGCGCTTGCCGGGAAACGCTCGCGGCCACTGCCGGCGTCCACGTCCTGCTGGCTGGCGACCACACGTGGCCAGTTTTTCAGGCGCGCGAAGCAGTCTTCAACCGGCAGGAACAGTTCAGCGGGCGGCAATAAAGGCCGGGACGGATCGACGCGGCGCTCTTCATAGCGGTTGCGCACGTCGTTCCAGAAGTTTTCCGCCGCCTGTTCGATACCCGGCAGCGAGAACACCTGGGTGTCCTGGGGCAGGTAGTCGAAGAGGGTGGAGGTTTCGTCGAAGAACAGCGGCAGGTAGTACTCGATACCGGCGGGCGTGATGCCGCTGCTCAAGTCCTGGAAGATCGGGCAACGACGGAAATCCACGTCGAAGCGTTCACGAAAGCGCGCCTTGAAGCGCGTGACCGCGTCTTTTTGCAGCGGGAATTCTCGTGCCGGCAGCAGCTTGATCGAGTCGACCTTGTCGATGGAGCGCTGGTTCTCCGGGTCGAACGTGCGCAGCGTTTCGATCTCGTCATCGAACAGGTCGATGCGGTACGGCAACTTGCTGCCCATCGGGAACAGGTCGATCAGGGCGCCGCGCACCGCGAACTCACCGTGTTCGTACACCGTGTCGACGCAACGGTAGCCGCTGGCTTCCAGGCGCGTGCGCATTTGCTCCACATCGAGCTTCTGGCCGACGTCCAGCACCAGGCTGCTGCCGAGCAGGAACTTGGTCGGCGCCAGGCGGTGCAGGGCGGTGGTGATCGGCACCACCAGCACGCCGTGGGCCAGTTCCGGCAAGCGGTACAGGCTGGCGATGCGCTGAGAGATGATGTCCTGGTGCGGCGAGAACAGATCGTAAGGCAGGGTTTCCCAGTCGGGAAAATGCAGCACCGGCAAATCCGGGGCGAAGAAGCTCAGCTCCTGCTCCAACCGTTCGGCACTTTGGCTGTCGGCGGTGAGCAGCAGGGTAAAGCGCTTGGCTGCGCTGGCAGCCTCGGCAATGGCCAGGCTCAGGGCGGCACCGGGCAGGTTGCCCCAATGCTGTTTACCTGCCGCGGCAGGGAGTAGCGGTAGACGCAGAACGGGCACGGAAGGTTGAGCTCCAAGCGTTGCGACAAAGTCGGTAATTGTAACGGCCCCAGGTGCCGCCTGTCAGTTGCTGACTGTGCCTATTACGGTTTGTAGGAAATGTAGTGGCTAAGACAAATAATGGCGGGTTTTGACTCAATATGTAGTGCCAAAATGCGCGAATGTTTAGGAGGGTTACGGACAAGTCGGCCCGCTCGCCAAACTAGTGGCCTTCTGGAACCCGCGTGTTTCCTGGGCTGTAGCGCGGTGGTATTTTTTTGCAAGGGCTTTTTGTTGCCCTTCGCGCATTGCTCAACGCGCAGTCGGGCGACATAATGTAGCCCCTTTTTTCTGCCCCTACATGTGGAAGGTTCCCGTGACTCAGAAGCCCGACCAGTGTCTTGGTGAATGGATCGACCGTGAAGCACTCGCTGAAGCGATGATTCCGCTTATCGGTCAGCTGTACCGCAATAACAATGTGGTGAGCTCGATCTATGGCCGCAGCCTGATCAACCAGTCTGTCATCGCGATTCTCAAAGCCCACCGCTTTGCGCGCCATCGCTCCGCCGACGACAGCGAACTCTCCGTCCACGAAACATTCCCACTGCTCAAAGCCATGAGCGAGCTCAAGCTCGGCGCGGCTTCGGTAGACCTGGGCAAGTTGGCGTACAAATTCCGCAAGGAAGGCGCTGGCCGCACCGCCGAGCAGTTCGTGCGTGAAGAAATGGCCGATGTGGTTGGCCAGCAAAACGCTGCCGCCCGTAAAGGCACCGACGTGGTGCTGTACGGCTTTGGCCGTATCGGCCGCCTGCTGGCGCGCATCCTGATCGAAAAAACCGGTGGCGGCGACGGCCTGCGCCTGCGTGCCATCGTGGTGCGCAAAGGCGCCGAGAACGACCTGACCAAGCGCGCCAGCCTGTTGCGTCGCGACTCGGTACACGGCTCGTTCAATGGCACCATCACCATTGACGAAGAAAACAACACCATCACCGCCAACGGTAACCTGATCCAGGTGATCTACGCGAAGAACCCGACTGAGGTGGATTACACCCAGTACGGTATCCAGAACGCCCTGCTGGTGGACAACACTGGCGTATGGCGTGATGCCGAGGGCCTGGGCCAGCACCTGGCATGCCCGGGTGTCGACCGTGTGGTGCTGACCGCGCCTGGCAAGGGCAAGCTCAAGAACATCGTGCACGGCATCAACCATGCTGAAATCACCGCTGACGACAAGATCGTGTCCGCCGCTTCCTGCACCACCAACGCCATCGTGCCGGTGCTCAAAGCTGTGAATGACAAGTTCGGCATCGTCAACGGCCATGTTGAGACGGTCCACTCGTACACCAACGACCAGAACCTGATCGACAACTTCCACAAGGGCGATCGCCGTGGCCGTAGCGCCGCGTTGAACATGGTGATCACCGAGACCGGTGCTGCTACCGCTGCTGCCAAGGCCCTGCCTGAACTGGCCGGCAAGCTGACCGGTAACGCCATCCGTGTACCGACGCCGAACGTGTCGATGGCCATTCTCAACCTCAACCTTGAGAAAGCCGCCACCCGTGAAGAGATGAACGAGTACCTGCGCTACATGGCGCTGCACTCCGACCTGCATAAGCAGATCGACTTCGTCAATTCCCAGGAAGTGGTCTCCACCGACTTCGTGGGCTCGCGCCACGCCGGTGTGGTGGACGCCGAAGCGACCATCACCCAGGACAACCGTGTTGTGCTGTACGTGTGGTACGACAACGAGTTCGGCTACAGCTGCCAGGTGGTTCGCGTGATGGAAGACATGGCTGGGGTCAACCCGCCTGCGTTTCCGCGCTAAGCCTCGCTGAATGAAAAAGCCCCGACTGGTTCGGGGCTTTTTTATGCCTGAAGTGTTGTATTCGCTCCTACAATGGCGAACAGTCGACACCTTCATCACTTGAGTAGCGTGTTGCGTAAACTGTCGGACAGCCCTTTGGGCCCCAGCCAGATGCCCAGGTAGGCCCGTGCCAGCTCCTCATCACCGCTGCTGAACATCACCTGCCCATTAATCTCCAGATTCAACCCGCGCCCCGGACGAAAATCCAGGGCATAGCGATCGCCGCTGCGAATGTCCCGAAAGCGCGCGTGCAGCTTGGCGATTTCAGGATTCAACCCGGCATTGGCCTGCTGACGCTCCAGGGTGACGGTGGCCGCCTTGATCACATCATCGCGGTCGATGTCGCGAAAGTAATACAGCGCCAGGCGCACAGCCTTCTGCTGGTCCCAGGCCTGCTTTGCAGCTAGGTCAGCCGGTGCATACAGCGCCGCCGCATACACATCCGCCCACAGATAGTTGAATACCGCCTGGTTTTTCAGCGCCAGCCCCTCGACCTGTGCGGGGAAGCTTGCCTGCTTGAGCCGCTGTGCATCGTTGGCGTGCGCCGTGAGCGACACCATCAGCATCAAACAGAAAAATAGTTGTCGCATAATGGCTCATCCTGAATTCGGCGCTGGTTTGCGTCCTGTAGTATGGCAACACTGGCCTACGACGCGACCAAGGGTTAATGTTCGCGGCGCTCGGGCTTCTATAGACTGTGCCCCGGTTCACACACTTGAGCCAAATTGTCCTTCATGCACGCTGGCCGCGGCATGATTTAGCCCGGCGTCCAACCGTACGCCTGGCCTGTTCTGAGGAGTACGCATGGCTGTCTACAACTACGACGTGGTGGTACTGGGTTCCGGCCCAGCTGGAGAAGGTGCGGCGATGAACGCTGCCAAAGCAGGGCGCAAGGTGGCGATGGTCGATAGCCGTCGCCAGGTCGGCGGTAACTGCACCCACCTGGGTACCATCCCGTCCAAGGCGTTGCGTCACTCGGTACGGCAGATCATGCAGTTCAATACCAACCCGATGTTCCGGGCCATTGGTGAGCCGCGCTGGTTCTCGTTCCCGGACGTATTGAAAAGCGCTGAAAAAGTCATCTCCAAGCAAGTCGCCTCGCGTACCGGCTACTACGCCCGTAACCGCGTCGACCTGTTCTTCGGCACCGGCAGTTTTGCCGATGAGCAAACCGTCGAAGTGGTCTGCGCCAATGGCGTGGTCGAGAAACTGGTGGCCAAGCACATCATCATCGCCACCGGTTCGCGCCCGTATCGCCCGGCGGACATCGATTTCCACCACCCGCGTATCTACGATAGCGACACCATCCTGAGCCTGGGCCATACCCCGCGCAAACTGATCATCTACGGCGCCGGCGTGATCGGCTGTGAATACGCCTCGATCTTCAGTGGCCTGGGTGTATTGGTCGAGCTGGTGGACAACCGTGACCAGTTGCTCAGCTTCCTCGACTCGGAAATCTCCCAGGCGTTGAGCTACCACTTCAGCAACAACAACATCACCGTGCGCCATAACGAAGAGTACGAGCGGGTCGAAGGCCTGGACAACGGGGTGATTCTGCACCTCAAGTCCGGCAAGAAGATCAAGGCCGACGCCTTGCTGTGGTGCAACGGCCGTACCGGCAACACTGACAAGCTGGGCATGGAAAACATCGGGGTCAAGGTCAACAGCCGTGGCCAGATCGAAGTGGACGAGAACTACCGCACCTGCGTGCCGAACATCTACGGCGCCGGTGACGTGATCGGCTGGCCAAGCCTGGCCAGTGCCGCCCATGACCAGGGCCGCTCGGCCGCCGGCAGCATTGTCGACAATGGCAGCTGGCGCTACGTGAACGACGTGCCGACCGGGATCTACACGATTCCCGAGATCAGCTCCATCGGCAAGAACGAGCACGAACTGACCAAGGCCAAGGTGCCTTACGAAGTGGGCAAGGCATTCTTCAAGAGCATGGCGCGTGCGCAGATCGCCGGCGAGCCGCAAGGCATGCTGAAAATCCTGTTCCACCGCGAAACCCTGGAAGTACTTGGCGTGCATTGCTTCGGCTACCAGGCCTCGGAGATCGTGCACATTGGCCAGGCAATCATGAACCAGCCGGGTGAGCAAAATACCCTCAAGTATTTCGTCAACACCACCTTCAACTACCCGACCATGGCCGAAGCCTATCGGGTAGCGGCCTACGACGGCCTCAACCGGCTTTTTTGAGCGGCTCCGGCCGGTGGCCTGAGCCGGCCGGGGAGACCGATTTCAGTAATTCTCGAGGGTGGCAGTGGCCAAACCGGGAAAGTCTGTAATCAGGCTATCTACGCCGAAGTCGGCGAGCCTGCGCATCAGCGCAGGTTCGTTGACTGTCCACACGGACACATGCAAGCCCTGGCGCTGGGCTTTCTCCAGCCGCTCGGGGGTGCACAGCGTCCAGTTCAATGCCAAATATTCACAGCCATAGTTCTGCGCGACCTTCAGCGGGTCGAGCCAGGCGTATTCGGCGACCAGCCCGCGTGACAGGTCTGGGGTGAGTTCCACGGCGGCCTTGAGCACTTCCCGCGAGCTTGACGTGACCGTGACCTTGTCCATCAAGCCAAAGCGCACGGCCATTTCGCGAATCGCCAGCACGGTGGTCGCGGCACGGGTACGCGAGGCGCTTTTGACTTCCAGTTGCCAGTGATCGAAGTCGCACTGTTCGAACAACGCCTCCAGGCGCGGGATCGGGCAGGGGCTTACCCAGCCTGGGCCACCTTTGCGGGCGTCCATTTTCACCAGGTCAGCCGCCGAATACTCGACGACTTTGCCGCGTCGGTCGGTGGTGCGCTTGAGGGTCGGGTCGTGGATGACCATCAACTCGCCGTCCATGGACAGGTGCAAGTCCAGCTCGCAGCGGCGTACGCCGTGCTTGAGGCACTCCTGAAAGCTGGTCAGGGTGTTTTCCGGTGCTTCGCCTTTGGCACCGCGGTGGCCGTAAATCAGGGTCACAGTTGCTCCTTTGCGCCAGGATGGCTGGCGTCGTGAATACGCATTCAGAGGTCGTCGCTTTGTTCTCGCGCCAGGCGGCGTTCCTGGGCCTGTTTCTGCAGGATATAGCGCGCCAGCAGTTGGCGTTGGGCATCGGTCATGGACTCGAACTCCGTACCCACATCAAAGCCGTCGCCCTTGGGGTCGCAATGGGTCACCCGCGCGCGCAGCAACAGGCCGAGCGCCTGGGGCATCAGCACCAGCTTGACCGCCAGGTGAGTGTCGGGAGCCAGCGGCGTCGGGTGCTGGAAGTCGATACCGCCCTCGGAGAGGATCACCGGTTGCGGCGCACCCACCTCGTTCAGCAAACCGCGAGCCATGACCTGGCTGAGCAGGTCCAGGCGTTTGTTCTGCACTTTGAGGAACGCCGCCAGGCTGCGGTCTTTCTCGTTGATCTGGCGCAGCAGGTGCTGGGCTTCGAATTCACTCAAGTGCAGTTCGCTGAGCAGATTGAACAGCGGTGAATCATCCAGCAACACTTCCTTGCTCGCCGCGTCGGGGCCAGACAGGGGTTTGATTTGAAGTGCGATCATGTCATCGATACGGTAGTATTCGCGGCGCTCTTCTTCATCTAATGTCGACATGGCGAACCCCAGGTAACGGTAATGGTCTGAGTGTAAAGCTGCTGACCAGACCCCGCCACCGGGACGTCTTCTTTTCCTCCGAACAAGCCCCGACATGTTCAGACCTCTCTTCGTATTTATCGGCACGCGTTATACCCGTGCAAAGCGTCGCAATCATTTTGTGTCGTTCATTTCCTTGACCTCGATGATCGGTCTCGCCCTGGGCGTGGTCGTGATGATCGTGGTGCTGTCGGTGATGAACGGCTTCGATCATGAGATGCGCACCCGCGTGCTGGGCATGGTGCCCCACGCGACCATTGAGGGCGATGCGCCGATCAATGACTGGCAAAGCCTGGCCGCCAAGGTCCAGCAGAACCCGAAGGTGGTGGCGGTCGCGCCGTTTACCCAGATGCAGGGGTTGCTGACCAACGACGGCAAAGTGCAGAAGATCCTGCTCAATGGCATCGACCCGGCCCAGGAGCGTAACGTCTCGATCATCGACAAGTTCATGCTGCAAGGTAAGCTCGACGCGCTGGCGCCGGGCAGCTTTGGCATCGTCATCGGTGACAAGGCCGCGGCCAAGCTGGGCGTGGGGGTTGGCGACAAGCTGACCTTCGTCGCGCCGGAGGTCACCGTGACCCCGGCCGGCATGTTCCCACGCATGAAGCGCTTTACCGTGGTGGGCACCTTCCACGTCGGCGCTGGCGAGATCGACGGTTATATCGGCCTGACCAACCTCACCGACCTGGCCCGCCTGCATCGCTGGCAGCCCGACCAGGTGCAGGGCCTGCGCCTGAAATTCAACGACCTGTTCGACGCCCCGCGCGGCGCCTGGGAAATTGCCCAGCACCTGGGTGAGACCGAGTATTACGCCCGCGACTGGACCCGCACCCACGGCAACCTGTACCAGGCCATCCGCATGGAAAAAGCCATGATCGGCCTGTTGTTGCTGCTGATCGTCGCCGTGGCGGCCTTCAACATCATCTCCACGCTGGTGATGGTGGTGAACGACAAGAAGGGCGACATCGCCATCCTGCGTACCCTGGGCGCTACGCCGGGGCAGATCATGGCGATCTTTATGGTGCAGGGCACCGTGATCGGCGTGGTCGGCACCTTGATCGGCACGGCGGTGGGCATTCTGGCCGCGCTGAACGTCAGCGCCGCCATTGCCCTGCTTGAAAAAGTGATCGGCCACAAGTTTCTCAACGCCGACGTCTACTTCATCGATTACTTGCCGTCCCAGGTGCAAACCCAGGACGTGCTGATGGTGGGCGGCGCTGCGTTGGTCCTGAGCTTCCTTGCCACCCTGTATCCAGCCTGGCGCGCGGCACGTACCCAGCCAGCACAGGCATTACGTTATGAGTGAATCGGGCATGAGTGAAAAAGCAATCCTGAGCTGCCGCAACCTGGGCAAATCCTACGAGGAAGGCCCGGAATCGGTGGTGGTGCTGTCCAACCTGCAGCTTGAACTGCACCCTGGCGAGCGCGTGGCGATCGTCGGCAGTTCCGGTTCCGGCAAAAGTACCTTGCTCAACCTGTTGGGCGGCCTCGATACGCCGTCCCAGGGCAGCGTATGGCTGGCCGGTGAAGAGCTGTCGGCCTTGAATGAAAAGGCCCGTGGCCAACTGCGCAATCGCTCGTTGGGCTTTGTGTACCAGTTTCACCACTTGCTGCCGGAATTCACCGCCCTGGAAAACGTGTGCATGCCGCTGTTGATCGGCAAAACCGCAATTCCCGAAGCGCGCCAGCGTGCCACGGCCTTGCTTGAGCGCGTCGGCCTGGGCCATCGCCTGGAGCACAAGCCAGCGGAGTTGTCTGGCGGTGAGCGCCAGCGTGTGGCGATTGCCCGTGCCCTGGTGAACAACCCCGGCCTGGTGATGCTCGACGAGCCGACCGGTAACCTCGACTCCCACACCGCCCAGGGCATCAAGGACTTGATGCTGGAGTTGAGCACCCAGATGCGCACCGCGTTCCTGGTGGTCACCCATGACATGAGCATGGCCCGGCAGATGGACCGCGTACTGCATTTGCAGGAAGGTCATCTGGTCGCTATCTGACCTGTTGCAAGCCCGGTTTTTTGAGGTCGGGCTTTTTCATTTTTCCAACGGTGCCCGCGAATGTTCAGACCGTTATCGATTTTTATCGGCACGCGCTATACCCGCGCCAAGCGCCGCAACCGTTTTGTCTCATTTATCTCGATGACCTCGATGATCGGCCTCGCCCTGGGCGTACTGGCGATGATCGTGGTGCTTTCGGTGATGAACGGCTTTCAGCGTGAAATGAGCTCGCGCATCCTTGGCATGGTGCCCCACGCCACCCTCGTCGGCGTAAAGCCGATTGATGATTGGCAGCCAGTGGCCGCCGCCGCGATGAAGAATCCGCAAGTCACCGCCGCCGTGCCCTTTACCCAAATGGACGGCATGTTTTCCTACAAGGGCGCGATGCAGCCCATCGAGATCAGCGGCGTCGACCCGGCCCAGGAAGGCAAGGTGTCGATCGTGGCCCAGCACATCGTGCGCGGCAAACTCGATGACCTCAAACCTGGCGAATTCGGCGTGGTGGTCGGTGATATCACCGCGCGGCGCTTTCGCCTCAACGTGGGCGACAAGCTGACCTTGATCGTGCCGGAACTGAGCAGCGCGCCGGGCGGCATCACCCCGCGCATGCAGCGCCTGAACGTAGTGGGTATCTTCAAGGTCGGCGCCGAACTGGATGGCTCCATGGCCCTGATCCACATGGCCGACGCCGCGCAAATCCAGCATTGGCAGCCCAACCAGGTGCAAAGCGTGCGCCTGGCGGTGAAGGACCTGTATGCAGCGCCCAAAGTCTCGGCGGACATCGCCGCCAGCCTGGGCGCGGCTTACAAGCCGGATGACTGGACCCACACCCAGGGCAGCCTGTTCAGCGCGATGAAAATGGAAAAGACCATGATCGGCCTGCTGTTGCTGATGATCGTCGCCGTGGCCGCGTTCAACATCATCGCCACCTTGATCATGGTGGTGAACGACAAGGGCGCGGACATTGCCATCCTGCGCACCATCGGCGCCACGCCTCGGCAGATCATGGCGATCTTCATGGTGCAGGGCACCGTGATTGGCGTGGTCGGCACCTTGATCGGCGGCGTGCTGGGGGTGATTGCGGCGTTGAACGTGAGTGAGCTGGTGGGCTGGCTGGAGCGGGTGAGCGGGCAGCATATCTTCAGTTCGGATGTGTACTTTGTCAGCAACCTGCCTTCGGAGCTGCAAGGTGGGGATGTATTGCTGATTTGCTCGGCGGGGTTTGTGTTGAGCTTCTTGGCGACGATTTACCCGGCGTATCGGGCGGCGAAGATTGAGCCGGCGCACGCCCTCAGGTATTCGTAACCGTTAAGACCGCTATCGCAGGCAAGCCAGCTCCCACATTGTGACTGTATCCACAGCTCAAATTGTGGGAGCTGGCTTGCCTGCGAAGGCGGCCTGACAGTCAACACAGTGGGACCGTGTACATATCCATTGCTGCGGTAACGGCCACTTAGGGTTCCGCTCTGACAGCGGCTCACTTTTGAAAAGCCGGAATGCCGGCCCAGTCAAAAGTAAGCAAAACGCTCTTGCCCCACCACTCGGCACCTCGCTTGGGCTCGGTGTGCCCGTAATCCGCCAGCGTGGTTTAACGGGGCGCCTGAAATCAAGATCACAAGCAGATCAAGATCAAGAGCGGCTCGCTTCGCATCGTGGTTACCGTCTGCTACAGCCCAGAAAGTTGTGTAGATACCTATGCTGCGATAGGGCCGGCCCAGCTTGCATCAATCCCCCTTGGGCAACTCAATCACAAACCTTGTCCAGTCCGCCTGCGACTCACAATAAATCCTCCCGCCATGCGCCCGCACAATCGACTGGGTAATCGCCAACCCCAACCCCGCATGTTCGCTGCTGCCTGCACGCCTGGACGGATCGGCTCGGTAGAAACGGTCAAACAGCCGCGGCAATAACGGCGCAGGAATGCCTTCCCCGCTGTTCTCCACCGTCAGTGTTACGCCACTCTCGATCCGTACCCGCACTTCACCGCCCGGTGGGGTAAAGCGCAGCGCGTTATCCAGCAAGTTCGACAGGGCCCGGCGCAACATGCCGCGATCGCCCATCGTCTGGGCGCTGCCTTCGCGCACCAGCGTTACCTGCGCGTCCTCCGCCAGCAGGATAAAGAACTCCAACAGTGCGTCGACCTCATCGCCCAAATCCAGAGCTTCACGGCTGGGCATCAGCAAACCGTGGTCAGCTTTGGCCAGGTACAGCATGTCGTTGACCAGTTGCGCCATCCATTGCAGCTCTTCGAGGTTGCTGTGCAGTGCCTCGCGGTAATCCTCCAACGGGCGCGGCTGGGTGAGGATGACTTGGGTATGAGTCAGCAGGTTGGACAGTGGTGTGCGCAGTTCGTGGGCGATATCGGCGGAGAACGCAGACAAGCGCTGGAACGCATCATCGAGGCGCGCCAGCATGGCGTTGACGGCCTGGGCCAGTTCCGCCAGCTCCACCGGCATTTGTTCCTGGGGTAAGCGTTGCGTGAGGGAGTGGGCGGATACGCTGGCGGCCACTTCGCCCATACGCCGCAGCGGCCGCAAGCCACTGCGTGCGGCCCATGCGCCGAGCAGGGCGGTGGCCAGGGCCGAGAGGCTCACGGTCAGCCAGATCAAGCGTTGCATGCGTTGCAGAAAGTGCTGGTGGTGGGTGATGTCGAGGATCAGGGTCAGCTGTGGTGAATCCAGTTGGCTAGGCGTCAAGGGCGCGGTGAATACGCGGTAGTCGGTGCCTGCGTGTTGCAGGCTATGCAGGCCGGGTGCCTGGGGCAAGGGAAGAGTTGGCGCGCCGTCCAGCCAACGTTGACCCGCTCCGGTGATGCGCAAGGCGAGGTCGGGCTGGTGATCGAGTTCGGCGCGCAGCTTAGGGGCTCGCTGGGCGAGGTCTTCCGGTGAGGCGACACCCTGCAAGGTGCTGCGCAGGGCCACCAGTTTGCTTTCGAGCTGTTGCTGGTCCAGCTCCATGAAATGCGCCTCGCTGGCCCGGTTGAACAACACTCCGGCGATCAACGAGACCACCGCCGTGCAGGCGGCAAACAGCAGCGCCAGGCGGCTGGTCAGGGACAGGCGTTTGATCACGTGAACCGCTCTTCCAGCACGTAACCCATGCCGCGCACGGTGTGGATCAGTTTGTTGGGGAAATGGTCGTCGACCTTCAGGCGCAGGCGGCGAATGGCGACTTCGATGATGTTGGTGTCGCTGTCGAAATTCATGTCCCACACCTGGGAGGCGATCAGGGTCTTGGGCAGCACTTCGCCCTGGCGGCGCAGCAGTAGCTCCAGCAGGGCGAACTCCTTGGCGGTGAGGTCGATGCGCTGGCCGCTGCGCTCGACGCGGCGGCGGATCAAGTCCAGGCTCAGGTCCGCCAGTTGCAGCAGGGTGTCCTGCGGCGTGCTGCTGCCACGGCGCAGCAAGGTGCGCACCCGCGCCAGCAGTTCGGAAAAGGCGAAGGGTTTGACCAGGTAATCGTCGGCGCCCAACTCCAGGCCGTGTACCCGGTCTTCGACGGCATCGCGGGCGGTGAGGAACAGCACCGGGATGTCCAGGCCGGCACTGCGCACCGCCTGCAGGATTTGCCAGCCGTCGCGACCGGGCAGCATCACATCGAGGATCAACAAGTCATAGTCGCCCGTCAGCGCCAAGTGCTGGCCACTGGTGCCGTCAGCCACCAATTCGGTGATGAAGCCCGCCTCGGCCAGGCCCTGGCGCAGGTAATGACCGGTTTTGGGTTGGTCTTCGACGATCAGCAGTTTCATTCAGGGCTCTTGGTCAAGGTGGACGCCGGCCTTTATACCCTGGGCTTCAGGGTATGGGCACAAGCTGACAAAGTTGTAATCTAGCAGTCAGCTGGCTGGCAGCGAGGCCATCTTAAAGTGTTGCCCAAGCTGGATACCTATTGTGGAGAGTGAAAGATGGCGTTGCGTACACCCCTGTTATTGGCGGGCTGCCTGCTGGCGTTGAGTTTCAATGCGCTGGCGGATGCGGCTCACACCTACGCGTTCGGCCAGCCGGCCCCGGTGGATAAAGCCACGCGCACCGTTGAAGTCACGCTGCAGGACATCGCCTTTGAGCCCAAGTCCCTGGACGTCAAGGCCGGTGAAACCGTGCGCTTTGTACTGGTCAACAAGGGCAAGCTGCTGCATGAGTTCAACCTGGGCGACGCGGCCATGCATGCCGCCCACCAGAAAGAGATGTTGCAGATGCAAGCCAGTGGCATGCTCACCGCCACCGGCATGGGCAAGATGGACCACAGCGCCATGGGCCACGGCGATATGGGCGGCATGAAGCATGACGATCCCAACAGTGTGCTGGTGGAACCGGGCAAGACAGCCGAGCTGACCTGGACGTTCAAGCAGGCCACCGGCCTTGAGTTCGCCTGCAACCTGCCAGGGCATTACCAGGCAGGCATGGTCGGCAAACTGACCGTTGAGTGAGGCGTTTGTTAAGGGCGGGGGCAAAGGCTGGTAGACTGGCGCGGTTTATTTAGCCAGGTTTCCGCCATGCATCCCGCAGCCGAACATTCGCCGCTGGGCAAGTCCAGTGAATACATCAGCACCTACACGCCTTCGTTGCTGTTCCCGATTCCACGCGCCGCCAAGTGGGCCGAGCTGGGCCTGAGCGCCGAGACCCTGCCGTACAAGGGCGTGGATTTCTGGAACTGCTTCGAGCTGTCCTGGTTGTTGCCGTCGGGCAAGCCGGTGGTGGCCATCGGTGAATTCAGCATTCCAGCCGATTCGCCGAACATCATCGAGTCCAAGTCGTTCAAGCTGTACCTCAACTCGTTGAACCAGACCGCGTTTGCCGACACGCAAAGCCTTGAAGCCACCCTGCGCACCGACCTCAGCTTAGCGGCCGGCAAGCCCGTGAACGTGCGCATTCGCAGCCTGGCCGATATCGAGGCCGAAGGCGTGATGGCATTGCCCGGTGTGTGCATTGACGACCTGGATATCAACGTCAGCAGCTACGAGCACCCGCGCCCGGAACTGCTGCGTTGCGATGATTCGCGCGTGGTGGAGGAGAGCGTGCACAGCCACCTGCTCAAATCCAACTGCCCGGTGACCAGCCAGCCGGATTGGGGCAGTGTGGTGGTGGAATACCGTGGTGCGGCGTTGGATCACGCCAGCCTGCTGGAATATATCGTCAGCTTTCGCCAGCACTCGGACTTTCATGAGCAGTGTGTGGAGCGGATCTTCCTGGACTTGCAGCGCTTGCTCAAGCCAGAGAAGTTGACGGTGTATGCGCGGTATGTGCGCCGGGGTGGGTTGGACATCAACCCGTACCGCAGCACTGAGAACACCCAGTTCCTGAACGTGCGTCTGGCGCGTCAGTAAACCTTCATACAAAAAACTGTGGGAGCTGGCTTGCCTGCGATAGCGGTGTATCAGTCACTTGATGAATGACTGAAAGATCGCAATCGCAGGCAAGCCAGCTCCCACATTTGGTTTTGTGTTTGGCTTGGGTTAGATGCCGATATTGGCCAGGGTGGTCATGATATTGCGCAAGGTCCCGGAAATGACTGGATGTTCAGCATCAAACTCTATGGCCGCTTGATTCACGTCGTCGGAAATACTGGGTGTCTGAGTCGCCGGTTCCAATTCAAGTTGCATTTCGAACTTGGCAATCAGCGCCTCCAGCGCTTCACGTTTCTCTACTGGCAGCGGCGGGTCCTGTTCCAACTGCCCGCGCAGGATCTCGACCTGTTCTTCCAGTTTTTTGCGATCAGGCATGACGTTCTTTCCTTTTATCGATAGGCACTGGCATAGACCGCGGCGCGCCGTGAAAGGTCTACGGGCTGACCTGTAGATTAATCCACTGGGGCCAACTGTGCATGATCTCGATCAGGGCTTCTCGCCCTTGAGCTGGCGCAGGCGGATGTCGGCTAGGCAGGTGCCGAGTTCGCCAAGGTGGTCGATCACCGAGTGCACGCCCAAGCCATAGAGTGCCACCGTGGCCTTGCCACGCTTGTGTTCGCGTTGTTGCTCTGTGAGCGCCTGCCATTGCTTGGGCGATAGGCCGCAGAGCGAACCGCAGGAGGCCAGGCCGATGGTCCACAAGCCGGCATTCAGGCCCGACTGCAGCAGGCGTGGTTCGCCGCTGACCAGTACGCAGCCTTCCAGGCGTTCGATGTTCAACTCCATCAGGGCTTGCCAGCAGGCGTGGGGCGCGGGCCAGCGAATGGAGGAGGGTGAGGCGGCCTTGAGCCAGCCAGGCAGGCCGGCGCACAGTGGCGTGGTCACGGCGGGAGGCAGTTCGTCCAGCCAGGCGCAGGGCACGCCCTGTTCTTTGAGGCTGCGCAGGATTTTCAGCGCGCCCGGCGTGGCCTCGGCGTCGGCGCAAGGTGAGTCGGTGCGCGCCAGGGAACCAAAATCCACCAGGCAGCCACTCAGGCCAAATAACACGGCGGTCAACGAGGGGGCGGCGGCGACGGCAATCTCGGCGTGTGGCATCTGAACGTCCCTGAAATAGCTGCAACGCTATCGGGGCGGCATGACAAGGGGATGACACCGTCGATATTTGTGGGAATTTTGTCCATTTTCCGTAAGACGATTCCAGGTAGCTGCCTAAATCGACACTTCCGTCATATACTGACAGCCTTATTCAGGGCATAGCGCCCATGACAGACCATTCAAGGAGCAAAAGCTATGCGCTGGAGCCAGTACTTCGCTCAGCTATCGGTGTGTGCCACCATCCTGTTGGCGCCTTTCGCTGCCCAAGCGGCCTCGGAAGATGACCCATGGGAAAGCGTCAACCGCCCCATCTTCACCTTCAACGACACCGTTGATACCTACGCCCTCAAGCCCCTCGCCCAGGGCTATCAGTTCGTCACCCCGCAATTTGTGCAGGACGGCGTTCACAACTTCTTCCGCAACATCGGTGATGTCGGCAACCTGGCCAACAACGTGCTGCAACTCAAGCCGCACAACGCAGGCGTCGACACCGCCCGCCTGTTGGTCAACACCACGTTTGGCGTACTGGGCTTCATCGACGTCGGCACCAAAATGGGGCTGCAGCGCAGCGATGAAGACTTCGGCCAAACCCTCGGCTACTGGGGCGTGGGCAGCGGCCCGTACGTGATGATCCCGTTGCTGGGCCCGAGCACCTTGCGTGATGCGCCGTCCAAATACGTCGACAGCTACACCCAGCCGTACCGCTACATGAACGACATCGGCTGGCGTAACAGCACCTTCGGCCTCAACGTCGTCGACGTGCGCGCCAGCCTGCTCGACAGCGAGAAGCTGATCAGCGGCGACAAGTACACCTTCATTCGTAACGCTTACCTGCAGAACCGCGAGTTCAAGGTCAAGGACGGCAAGGTCGTTGACGACTTTTAAGCCGTGACATCTTGAAACGAAAATAAGGCGACCTCTGCGGGTCGCCTTTTTTATGCCTGTCTAAACCTTACTTTGTGTTGTGGTCGAGGCGGTTCTTATAACTCCCGGTGATTTGCACGGCAAAGACGCCCGGCGACCATCGGCATGAGCTTGAAACCCCTCACGGATGGGAGTACCGTCTGCGCCTTAGAAGGGCACCTCTGCTTTACCGTTGTGCATGGGCTAAATCCCAATGCTTTGTAGGACAGAGAGGCTAGAAAGCGAATCCAGTACGTGAGCCCGGCCATTGCCGAGCCGCCTACGCCAACCTAATTCTGGCGCCGTTTGCCCACATGCAAAAAACCAGTGCCACGCTGCTGATAATCGATGACGACGAAGTAGTGCGCGCGAGCCTCGCGGCCTACTTGGAAGACAGTGGCTTCAGCGTCCTGCAGGCCAGTAATGGCCAACAGGGTCTCCAGGTATTCGAGCGCGACAAGCCCGACCTTGTGATCTGCGACCTGCGCATGCCCCAGATGGGCGGCCTGGAGCTGATTCGCCAGGTGACCGACCTTGCCCCGCAAACGCCGGTGATTGTCGTGTCCGGTGCCGGTGTCATGAACGATGCCGTTGAAGCCTTGCGCCTGGGCGCCGCCGATTACCTGATCAAGCCCCTGGAAGACCTGGCCGTGCTGGAGCACTCGGTGCGCCGCGCCCTGGACCGTGCACGCCTGCTCCTGGAAAACCAGCGCTACCGCGAAAAGCTCGAGACCGCCAACCGCGAACTCGAAGCCAGCCTGAACCTGCTGCAGGAAGACCAGAACGCCGGTCGCCAGGTGCAGATGAACATGCTGCCGGTGAGCCCCTGGACGATTGACGAATTCAAGTTTGCCCACCAGATCATCCCGTCGTTGTACCTGTCGGGTGATTTTGTCGACTATTTTCGTGTCGATGAGCGCCGTGTGGCGTTCTACCTGGCCGACGTTTCCGGCCACGGCGCGTCTTCAGCGTTTGTCACCGTGTTGTTGAAGTTCATGACCACACGGCTGTTGTTCGAGTCCAAGCGCAATGGCACCTTGCCGGAGTTCACCCCCTCCGAGGTGCTGGGCCACATCAACCGAGGCCTGATCAGCTGCAAGCTGGGCAAGCACGTGACGATGGTCGGCGGCGTGATCGACGAAGAAACCGGTCTTTTGACCTACAGTATTGGCGGTCACCTGCCGATGCCTGTTTTGTACACTCCTGACAGTGTGCGCTACCTGGAAGGGCGTGGCCTGCCCGTAGGCTTGTTTAACGAAGCCACCTACGAAGACCACATCCTGGAACTGCCGCCGACCTTCAGCTTGACGCTGATGTCTGACGGTATTCTGGACCTTCTTCCAGAGCCTACACTCAAAGAGAAAGAAGCCGCCTTGCCCCAAAAGGTCAAGTCGGCGGGCGGCAGCCTGGATGGCCTGCGGCAGGTTTTTGGATTGGCCACGCTAGGGGAGATGCCGGATGATATCGCCCTATTGGTGTTGAGCAGGAATCTTTGATGAGTACCGGAAGAATCCAATTCGCCGAGCAAGACGGGACCTTCGTCCTGAAGTTTGTCGGTGAAGTGCGCCTGACCTTGTGTTCGGCCCTGGATGCGACGATCGAGCGGATCTTCACAGCGCTGAACTTCTCGGCGATCGTGATCGACCTGACCGAAACACGCAGCATCGATAGCACCACCCTGGGCCTGTTGGCCAAGTTGTCCATTCTGTCGCGGCAGAAGGTCGGCCTGTTGCCGACCGTGGTCACCACCCACGAAGACATCACCCGTCTGTTGCAGTCCATGGGGTTTGATCAGGTGTTCAACATCGTTGACCGCCCGATCCCGTGCCCGGAGTGCCTTACCGACCTGCCGTCCCAGGACCAGTCCGAGGAAGTGGTGCGGGTCAAGGTGCTGGAAGCGCACAAGATCCTGATGGGCTTGAATGAGTCCAACCGCGAAGCCTTCCACGACCTCGTCAACGCCCTCGAGCGGCACTGACAGCTTCCCTGTTGAAACACATCCCCCTGTGGGAGCTGGCTTGCCTGCGATTGCGCCGTGTCAGTCGATGAAGTCTTGGCTGGCCCACCGCTATCGCAGGCAAGCCAGCTCCCACATCGGGCGGCGGTGACACCGAGGCAAAAAAAGGGCGGCACCCTCACAGGTGCCGCCCTTTTTGCCGCTATCTGCCTTTACAGCTTGGCCGACAACAACGCCTCCAGCTTCTCTTGGTCCCGAGCAAACTGACGAATCCCCTCCGCCAGCTTCTCAGTCGCCATCGCGTCCTCGTTGGACTCCCAACGGAACTGCGCTTCAGTCATATGCACCCGCGCTTCACCGGCATGCCCTGGCGCCAACTTGCGTTCAAGCTTGCCTTCATCGGCTGCCAGCTTCTCCAGCAGGTCCGGGCTGATGGTCAGGCGGTCACACCCGGCCAGCTCTTCGATCTGGCTGAGGTTACGGAAGCTCGCACCCATCACCACCGTCTTGTAGCCGTTAGCCTTGTAGTAGTTGTAGATGCGCGTCACCGACTGCACGCCCGGGTCATCGGAACCGGTGTAGTCGTTGCCGTTGGCCTTCTTGTACCAATCGTAGATACGGCCCACGAATGGCGAAATCAGAAACACACCCGCTTCGGCACAAGCCACGGCCTGGGCAAACGAGAACAGCAGCGTCAGGTTGGTCTGGATGCCTTCTTTTTCCAGCTTCTCGGCGGCGCGGATGCCTTCCCAGGTGGAGGCAATCTTGATCAGCACGCGGTCACGGCCAACGCCGGCTTTGTCGTACAGGTCGATCAGACGGTGCGCACGCTTGAGAATCGCGGCCTCGTCGAATGACAGACGCGCATCCACCTCAGTGGAAATACGGCCCGGCACTACTTTGAGAATTTCTTGGCCCACCGCCACCGCAAAGCGGTCACTGGCCAGGCCCACATCGCCGTTGCAATCCTGCACACACTCATCCAGCAGCTTGGCATAGCCAGGAATCGACGCAGCCTTGAGCAGCAGGGAAGGGTTGGTGGTCGCGTCTTGCGGCTTGAGCTTGGCGAGCGTGGAGAAATCGCCGGTATCGGCTACGACGGTGGTGAATTGCTTGAGTTGTTCCAGCTTGGAAGTCATGGGCGTGCTCTGTCCTGTGGGTCTAGTGACATTACCCGAGCGCTGGCAGGCGCTCAAGGGCGCAAATGCGTTAGGTCGTTTGCGAGGGCAATAACCTGGAAACAGCCGTTTGAATTACCGGCCGTGGTGCTCAATTGGAGGGCAAAATCGATGGCAGGTTCAACCTAACTGCCTGATAACCACCCCAATCAAACTGTGGGAGCTGGCTTGCCTGCGATGACGCCAGCCCGGCCCCTGACATTCACCTGACCCCCATCAGTCAAACTGTGGGAGCTGGCTTGCCTGCGATGACGCCAGTCCAGCCACTGACATTCACCTGACACACATCGCTCAAAACCGTGGGAGTGGGCTTGCTCGCGAAAGCAGCCTGTCAGCCCAAATACCACCACTGACACCCAACCCGTCACCGCCCCTCCAACAATTCCCCCGCATGATCCAGCAACGCCAACGGATCACTCGCCTTATGAATATCCACCGACAACAACTGCCGAAACTTGCGCGCCCCCGGGAAACCGGTCCCCAGCCCCAGAACATGGCGCGTAATGTGATGCATCGAGCCACCTGTCGCCAAGTGCTCGGCTATATACGGACGCAACTGCGCCAACGCCTCAGCGCGGGTGATCACAGGCGCGGTGCTGCCAAACAGCTGCTGATCCACCTCCGCCAGCAAATACGGATTGTGATAAGCCTCTCGCCCCAACATCACCCCATCAAACGTCTGCAAATGCTCTTGGCACTGCTCCAACGTCTTGATCCCGCCGTTGAGATTAATCTCCAACGCCGGAAAATCCCGCTTCAACTGCGCCGCCACGTCATAACGCAACGGCGGAATGTCCCGGTTCTCCTTGGGCGACAACCCCTCCAGAATCGCAATCCGCGCATGCACGGTAAAACTGGTGCAACCGGCATCCTTCACAGTCCCGACGAAATCACACAACTGGGCATAACTGTCCCGCCCATTGATGCCGATACGGTGCTTCACCGTCACCGGAATCGACACCGCATCGCGCATGGCCTTCACACAGTCCGCCACCAGGGCAGGGTGCGCCATGAGGATCGCGCCGATCATATTGTTCTGCACCCGGTCGCTGGGGCAACCGACGTTCAGGTTCACTTCGTCGTAACCGGCGGCCTCGGCCATACGGGCGCAGGCGGCCAGATCAGCCGGGACACTGCCGCCCAACTGGAGCGCCAGCGGGTGCTCGGCTTCGTTGTGGCACAGGAAGCGGTCGTGGTCGCCATGGAGGATAGCGCCGGTGGTGACCATCTCGGTGTAGAGCAGGGCGTGTTTGGAGAGCAGGCGTAGGAAGAACCGGCAGTGGCGGTCGGTCCAGTCCATCATGGGGGCGACGGAGAAGCGGCGTGAGAGGGCTTGCGGTGGAACTATGGCTGAAGGCATTGGAGTCTTGGATGGAGAATGCGAAGGGTGGGCAGTTTATCAGGAAAGGGTCAGAGGGGGCTGGGTGTTGATCGTGCGGCGCGGGAGACATATATTAAATAAATCGGTCCCCTTTTTCGCTAGTTTTCCTCTTGTCGGTGGTAAATGCCGTGAAGCCAACAGCGTCCACGAACGGGGTTCTGTTGGTGAAATAGGGCTGTTGGGAGGTGAGTAGCACTTTAGGGATAAATATTCCCTATGTCAAAGAATTGATTGTCGTAGCGGCCAAGCGTATTCTCTTTAGATATAGTTGTCTGAATAAATAAGGCTAACGCCACAAGGACGTAATTAAGAGAATGAAAATCACACGGAAGAGACCTTTATTTTACGGTGTCTCGTATTTAATCGTGATACTAATATTTACTGCGGTGTATTACTTTTTGTTTGGTTCTGATTTTAAGGAAATACCAAGGCTTCAAATAGTCCAATCTTTGTATTTTAGTATCGTAACCATCAGCACCCTAGGCTTTGGCGATATTGTCCCAAGGCAGGAGAGTCATGCTCTACTGTTAGCAATATGCTCCCAGGTAATGATTGGAGTAATATTGATCGGTTTGTTTTTGAATTCGCTTTCTCACAAGATGAGTGATTTAAAAGAGGCTGAGCTATCAGAAAGGCAAGAGCTTGTTAGGAAAGGAACGCTAAAAAAACAGCTTTCAATGTTGAAGCCAATAATTATGAATCATCTAGAGATAATTGCGGAAACGGTTAAGGTTACGTCTGTAGTATCCTCCGGTACGATTGAGATTCGTCCATCAGAATTGTTTAATCAATCTTTTATTGATCAGATGAGCGTGCAAAATTTTTATTCCTCGGAGACTAGGTATGGCGAAGGAGTTATGCTTTGGGCCAATTTTATCGATAATGAAAACAGGAGTTTCATTGATAAACTTGAAAGCTATTTGATTAAGTTTGGTGCGCATCTTCCAATTGATATCATCGAAAATATAAACTACATCCAGAATCACAATTATCTTCAAGCTGCTAAGGTTGTATTGAATTTATTAGGCGGTCCGCATGCGAATCAATTTCCAAGATTTTTGATGTTGTCCGTAGAGCACAGTTTGCATGACCTGCCCGATAAGCCGGACTCAATATCAAGTTACCATAAGTCATTGTTGTTGCTGATATCAACTGTTGATGGCTGCTTTCCGGAAAGTCCTATAATGATGAGGCTACATCTTACGAATGGTACCTATCCAAGAGTTGGATCGGGTATAGGTGAAGTTGTACGCTTCGGGACGCAAGCTATATAATTTATATCGGGAAGGTTAGAAAGGTCTGGGTACAAGTGTCATTTTTTGGTTTAGAGTGTGTAAAAATACTTCACCAAAACTGAATATTGCACCTCTATATGGGAGGTAAGAAAGATATTGGCTGCCCAGTCTATCTGGATTTTGCGTAGAAACGCTATTTTCAGTTCAGCATTGGGCTCCAATCCCGATGTAAAGCGTTTTTGATTCAGGGCATTCGATAGAGAATATTCATCCGGCATGGTTTCGACTCATTTCGAGAAAAGTAAAAGCATATACCGACAGTGCTGCTTTCAGGCAGGTATTTCAGCTTGCTTAGGAATTGCTACAAGCGAAGAAGTGTTAGCGGGTTGGCCTGTATCGTGGGGGCAACGCAGAAGCGGCGGGTGAGTGGGGCGGAGGTTATCAGGAACGGATCTTGGGGGCCAGAGAGGCAAGTTTTGCGCGCATTACCACTTCGAACGAGGACGTTGCCGTGTGTGGAATACGCCAAGGATCTGCAGTCGATCACCCTGCACTCTATACGGGATTAGATAGGACTAGTTGGGCGCTGCTCATTCGAGGGTATATTTCACTCGACCTTCGCGGTCCATGGAAGGAAACTGAGCCAGCCTATCGACGCTGGCGAAAATGATATCCGAGAAGTCGTCAGCGGCTTTTGGATTTTCGAGAGCGATATAGTTCGCTTCGTCTTCCAGATTTTTGATTGCTTTTTCAAACCACTCAACCCGCATTCCTGCTCCAACGCCTAGCGCGCATGGCTGCTACTTGGGCATCGATGGCGAATTTGCCTTGGTCGGCTTCCTTTACTGCCCGCTCGATTTGGGCGGTCAGCGTCTTCTCATGCTTGATGTAGTCGCGAAGAACATCCACCGCCAAGTAGCTTGCTGTCAGGCCGTTGGTTTTGGCTAGGTTGGCGAGAGAGTTGGACAGCTCTTCCGGCAGGTTTAGGGATATCCTAGTCATGGCGGCCTCGATGGTGGACGGTTGTGGGGCATTTTACGCCTTGGTGTGCTTGGCTGACTCAGCAGTCCGTGGTGAGTTGTATCTGGAAGTAAATTGCTTTTTCGCTGCCCACTCAAAATTAGGTATCGTGGTCTGGCTTCGATATCTGTCCATGAGTGACGCGGTTCACGTCATCGGTTTTCGTAGTGCCAACAAACGGGAGGTAAAAATTAAGACCAAGAAACCCATTCCTGAGAGGGTTGATACGGTGAACCCCGAATGGTCGGCTGAGGACTTTGCTAAGGCCAAACTAGCCAGTGAGGTGCTTAAGGGATTATTTGGCGAAGCTCAGGCGAAGAAAATGCTCAACCCAAGCAGGCGCGGGCAAGTCGGTAGCCACCATAGAGCGCGTCAATGTTCGTTTTGATGCTGACGATTCTAGGCTTGCGGGCTGGGCCGGCAAACGCAAATAAATGCCGCTTGGGCGGTTGGCTCAAGCATCACACGCCGGCTGAACTGATGGCCTAAGGCAATAAGCCGCGGATGATGCGGCTTTTTGCTGTCTTTTGCTTAGCTTTTCCTCCGCGAGTGTATAAATAAATCTGCCCCTTTTGTGCTGTGGTAATGTTTGAAGCTTTCTAGTCCATGTAATCACTCATCAGTTCCCCGAGTTCTATATCATCTAAGATGCACCATCGGATAAATGCAGAGTAAGGAGCTGACCTGTGAATGAGTTTTTGGATGCGCGCGAGGCTTAATTCTTTTTCTAAGTCAGTGGCGACGGGACTGTAATAACTGTTAATTTGATCAAGGAGGAGGTTGTATTGATCGAAAATTTTTCGGCGAAGGAATGCGCCGGATACTTTTTTATTAACAGTATGGTCACTATTATAGACACGGTCCAAGAGTTTTTGGCTTAATTCGACTTTCGGATCTGCGGATGTCGATAGTAACTGAACGGATTTGGCATATGGCGTGATTGGCGGTACATGTCTGATTGCTCGAAATACATCAAAATTGGTATCGCAGCAGTCTATGATGTCATCAAATTCTGCAAGCTTTATGTTGTTACATCGACTGCAAGCCAAATAAAGATTATTCCACTCGAATTTTTTATTTTCATTCCCCTTATGAGGGTGGAAGTGTTCTACATTTATATCGTGAGGCTCTTTTGTTTCACATATGTAGCATTTGTCAAAAAAAATCTTACACAGTGCTGAATATACGTCATCGCCATCATACTTTTGTTTTGCTGCAAGTGACTTGGGGGGCTGTGAAATTCGTATGGCGTTAAACATTCAAATTTCTTCCCTTTTGTGTTTGCTGATAGCCAGTCTGGCTTTTTTGATAAAAAACGCAGACTCACTATCTAAATGCTGTTCATGTTCGCCAATTTCTCGGACGTAGTGCTCTATCTTTCTAATGTCTAGGTCAGGAGACTGCATTAGCTCGCCTAAATCAACTATCATTTTCTGAAGGACTTCAGAAACTGGTGTGGTGTTGAATAATCCAGATAAAATGGATTCGTAAGAGTACATGGATAAATCTTCGATCTGCTCAAGAGTTGATAGATCATATATCACGGCGTCTCTGACGGAAGATACTACAAACGGAGAGTGCGTGGAAACTATGAATTGAATGTTTGGGAAGGATTTGGTTAAGAATGAAAGAATTTTACGTTGAAGAGAAACATGAAGATGGGCATCTATCTCGTCGATAAGTACTACGCCATAGATTTCATCAATTGTATTTCTGCTCAACTGAATTTTTGTGAGTAAGGTTGCGTAAATTGAAAAGATCGAAGAGAAGCCGGATGAGAGTTGCTGAAGGCTATATTGAGATTTACCCTCTTGCCTAATATAAAATGATTGAGACTCGTAAGCAAAATGTAGTTTTAAACTAGGGTCTTCAAATAGTTCCTGTAGGTCATTTTCGAGCTTTTCAAACCATGCTTTAATGAAATTTGCTTTGTCTAGGTTATTGCCTATATTAGGTGACTCCGCAAAAGCCTGAGCAGTTTTCTGGCTTACCAAGTATTCTTCAAAAAGTACTGATGAGTCAGAGGTTTTAACCGCTTCTTCCCTTAAAGCATCCGTGCTCTTAGATGAGTTGCAAGGTCTTATGCTAGCTTGGCGCGTGGCCTCAAACTTTAGCAGTACAGCGCTTTGCTGGTGATAGTCGATTGTGAATTTTTCAAAATTGTCGACTGTTATCGGTGGGGATTGTACTGTTTTAAGCTCCTGCTTAAAATTTTCCAAGGTGGTAACATAATGCTGGTAATTCGCCTCTGCTTTGCTAGTGGTTTTGACAATTTCGGTGTAAGAAGTTATGTTTTGCTCTAAGGTCGGAATGGAAGTGTTTTTGCGATTGATAATGCGCTTGGATAAACTTTCAAAAAGTCCGTTGATGAATTGTGTTTTGCCACAGCCATTTACTCCGGTGATTATAAGGTTTCTGTTTTTCAGGTCTATCGATGCCAGTTTTCCTGAGCTTGGTATTGTTGCATTTATTTGGCATACATTGTTGGGCATTAGCTTCTACCTAAATATTACTATGGGTTAAGTCGGGCAATATAGATCTGTTGGGCGACTATGCATTGGCTAAAGTATGTAAATTAATTTTACTAGCCAATAGTCATTTTTAACGTGATCCACTTCCTTCAAGCTGTAGCTCCATGTTTTTAGAGTTGTCAACGATAAGATTGCAATATGTCATGTCCTAAGTTGCTGAACCAGTGGTGAATTGACTCGTTGCTTTGGGGTTATAACCAATTGGCCGATATTTAGGTTCGGTCCACTCCCATCAGTCGAGCTAGGCCATGTTCTAAACGGCTCTGAACATTTTTACCTGGCTCTAAAAATGGCTAAATCTACAGAGTCATCCTCATCACTGACCCTTTCTAAGGCCGTCGTATTTTGATTAACCTGTACAGGGCGCTCGCTTGCCATTGCCGGTTACTCGTTTCGAGAGAAATTTAGCATAGCACTGGTTGTGTTAGAGACTGCTAAGTCAAGCACAAATGTTTGAGGACTTTTGCGACGAGAGAATGATGTTGGTATGGAATTGATACGAATGGCTAATGGCGGTGCTCCAGTGCCCTTCCAGTCAGCCCAGCAGGTATCTGAGTTCCAATCCATCATCAGTGCATCTGATACACCGATCTTTGTAGGCAGATCAAAACGTCTAAGAAATATCCCACGCTCTTCTCAGCTTGCCCCTCAGACCACCCCTAGCTAACCTCCTCAAGCCGCTGGCAATCCAGCGGCCGGATGTGGAAGTCCGACCTAGCTGAAGGCGCTCAATCGCCCATAAACACCTACCGGCGTTTTTTTACGTCTGTATGATTGCTTATGGCGGCTGTGCGCGGGGCACTTCGGTGCGCCGGGTCCTTTAGCCCTGGTCTTCCACACCTGCGTACAGCTGCCACCCCTCATGTGGAAGTGAGATAGGCAGTTCCTTAAACGCTAAAGGAGCTTCGCCATGTACAAGGTCACACCTAATCCGCCTTATGCTTCAAACGCTGCATCTTCTGATCCCAAGCTTCAAGCCGCAGCCCAGCGAGCAATCCATCATCACTTGCCCCCATCCGACGACGCTGCGCCCACCGAGCGCCCAAGCGACAACCTATTCATCGTCAACCCGTCCACCCACTCCGAAACCCTCCTGGCCAACGCCGCCGAAAACCTCGCATCCGCCAACGAAATGGCGGTCACCTTGGCGTTCGATCTCGACGACTCCCAGCGTGCCATCGCCCTGGGCATCCAGCAGTTAATCGAGTTGAGCTCGCTGCTCGTTGACCGAGCCCAGGAGCAGGTTGCGCCTGTAACCGCCTCAGTTAAAGCCTGACAACCAACCCTGCCGCCTTGCCCTAAGGCGGCAACCTGAACTTATGCTGTCTTCCAGCAAAGTTTCATAATTCCCTGCGCCGTTGAGGTCTACGATTCCCTGCGAGAGAGGACCCCAGCGCCTCCAGCCCATAGGGAACTGAAAACCATGATCTCGAACCTCGTCAAAGTCGTGATGATCACCGGCACGTTGTTGTTAAGCGCTTGTTCATCTTCACCCGCCGTGAGCAGTGACCCGTGCTTTTCAGGTGGATGCCAGGCGTTTGGTGACCATAGCCCCAACAAGGCCGCGGAGATGAATTTCGGTGGCAGTGGGCTGGGGAGTAGTTATGGGGAGTATGGTTCGGGGTTGTTGCATGATGATTGATGGGGTGGTGGGGCGAGAGTGTTTCGCTTGCTTTGCTGCTTTGCAAAGTGAGCAGCCGTTGGGGTGGAACGCTAAGTAGCCGTTGCCTGGGTAACGGATAGGTACGCGGTCTGATCCCGCATTTTCGTCGGCTGTCGGGCCGTCTTCGCGAGCAAGCCCGCTTGTATGCTAGGACTTGAAGGGAGGAGAAGGGACAAAGCCCGATTCTGACTGTTGACGCAGTACAGACCGTGGGAGATTTCGCCCCTCCTCCTTTCACCCAAGCGCCGATAAAGAATGCATCTGGCTATGACCGACGATAGGAACAAGCCTGCGCCTCTGGGTGAGCCCTTCAAGTGCTCAAAACCTTAGCCCGGAGGAAGCCCCATGGCAATGCCAGTTTCTGTCTCAAAGCCAATCGTAGGCGTCGATGTCGCTAAGAATGAACTGGTGATTTATCACGCTGAAGTCGATTTGTTAGAAACAATCCCAAACACCAAAGCCGCTATCAAAAAATGGCTGAAGGCCTTGTCCTGCAAAGTGGCCATCGCAATTGAAGCCACCAATATCTACCACTTGGAGTTTGCTGATCTAGCTCATGAAGCTGGTTGCGTGGTTTACATGGTTGGAGGTTATGAGCTCAAGCATTACCGCGAAAGCGTGAAGATCCGGGCCAAGACCGATGCTTTGGATGCCAAGTTGCTCGTCCGCTATTTGAGAAAGGAGGCAGACGAACTGCGTCCCTGGACACCTCCATCACCGCTGTATCGCCATCTTCTAAGCCTGTTTCGTCGGCGCGCAGCCTTGGTTCAGGCGCGCGTCAGCCTGACGCAAAGCTGGGCGAACGAGCCGCTTCTTAAGGCCTCGTTTGCCGAGCAGGTGAAGTCGATGCAGAGACTGGAAGGGTTAATCGAAAAAATGATCAGTGACTGCCTGAAAGAAGCAAGTTTACTGGGTCAGTTGAAGCGTTGCTTGAAAGTCGAAGGCATCGGTTTTTTGACTGGCGCGCGTTTGATTGCCACCTTCCAACGGGGAGAGTTCAGGAATTCGGACGCGTTTATCGCCTTTCTTGGTATGGATTTGCGCGTCAACAAGTCAGGACAGAAGGATGGTCGTCGTAGTTTAAGTAAGCGCGGCGACTCAGAAGCTCGGCGCCTGCTGCATAACGCAGCGATGGCGGCTAGCCGAACAGAGACATGGAAAGCGTTTTATCAAGCACAGAGGGCGCGAGGCTATAGCACCACACAGGCGCTGGTAATACTGGCCCGCAAGCTTGCTAGGGTGGTGTTCGCTCTGCTGAAAGGGCAAAGCGAATATCAGCCAAAAGTTGGTTGAGGGTTGCCCCTCAACCATAGAATCTCCCACAGTTGGAGCGTGGGAGTCTGGGATATAAGCGTCGGCTGTCAGGTCTTCACGGGAGCAAGCTCCCTCGCCACAGGTGCAGCGTCGTGCCGAAGTTATTTAGATATTTATGCTGCGATGGCGGTGGGTCAGTTAACTCATCTGTTACTGATATACCGCTATCGCAGGCAAGCCAGCTCCCACATTGGCCATGTATCGCTCGCAGAATCAGCGCCCGGCTCGGATCCCTGTGGGAGAGGGCTTGCTCGCGATGGCGGTGGGTCAGTTAATTCATCTGTCACTGATATACCGCTATCGCAGGCAAGCCAGCTCCCACAGTGGCCATGTAGCGCCCACAAAATCAGCGCCCGGCCCAGATCCCTGTGGGAGCGGGCTTGCTCGCGAAGGCGGCGTGTCAGTCACTGGATCTATAACTGAACCAATGCTTTCGTAGGCAAGCTCCACACATTGGATCTTCGTTGTGTGGAATATTGTGTTCGCGTAGCTGATCGGTATTAGGCGCGCCGTTAATGGCCGCCTTTCATACGCCGGGCGATCAGGTAGAGGCCCAGGCCCACCAGCGCTGTCGCTGCGCCGATGTAGCCGGTGCTGGTCCAGCCGAGGCCAGCTGTAATCGCCATCCCCCCAAACCACGGCCCCAGCGCATTCGCCAGGTTGAACGCCGCATGGTTCGATGCTGCCGCCAGGCTCGGCGCTTCATGCGCGATGTCCATCAAGCGAATCTGCAACGGCGCCGCCAACGCGACCATGGTGCCCACCAGCCCCATGCTCAGCAGCACGCCCCACAGCGAAGACGCGGCGAAGGGGAAGAACAGCAGCACGGCCATCGACCATACCAATATCAAGCCCACCGCCCGGAACTGCATGCGATCAAACAGTTTGCCACCGGCAATGTTGCCGATGATGCCGCCGACGCCAAACGCGGCGAGGCCGAAGGGGATCCACTGGGGCGAGACTTTGGTCACTTCCAGCATGGTCGGCGCCAGGTAGCTGAATACGCAGAACATGCCGGCAAAGCCAATCGCGCCGATGGAAAGGGCCATCCAGACCTGGGGTTTGGTGAAGGCGCGCAGTTCTTTGCGCGGGTCGCTGCGTTGTTCGTCGTGGCGGTGGGGTACGAATTGCCAGACCAGGGCGATGGTGAGCAGGGCGATCACGCTGACCAGGGCGAACGCCGAGCGCCAGCCCAGGTGTTGACCTAGGAAGGTGGCAATGGGGTTGCCGAGCAGCATGGCCAGGGTCAGGCCCATCATCACGCGGGCCACGGCGCCGGCGCGTTTGTCGGTGGGCACCATGCTGGAGGCGACCACGGCGGCGATGCCGAAGTAGGCGCCGTGGGGCAGGCCGCTGATAAAGCGGAAGGCCACCAGCGAGCCGAAGGTGGGGGTGAAGGCGGTGGCGAAGTTGCCCAGGGCGTACAGGCCCATCAGCAACAGCAGCATGTGTTTGCGCAGCAGCTTGGCGCCGAGGATGGCCAGCAGCGGGGCGCCGACCATCACGCCCAGGGCGTAGGCGCTGATGGCGTGACCCACCTGGGGTTCGCTCAGGCCCAGGTTCTGGGCGATGTCGGGCATCAGGCCCATGATGGCGAATTCGCCAGTGCCGATCGCGAAAGCGCCCACGGCCATGGCCGCTTCCATTTTGGCGGCGCTGCGCGCGGGCAGTACGTGCCCGGGTGTTTGCTGGATAGTCATGGGTAACTCTGTGTGGAGGGTGTGCACGAAGGACGTCGCCGATGCTACGCAAGCCGCGACGAAGGTGTCTAGAACCGCCATTTTCGGCAGAGTTCCACGCCTGTGACCGCAGGTCGCGGCTGCCAGGCTTGACAGGGGCGCATTAAAACCCGCGATTTAGGCCTGTCAATTGGCCAAACGGCGCATAAACGCTGTTTAGCGTGATATTCTGCGCGCCGTCTTGGGCTAGTCTTTCCCTGGTGCGTACACCCGTATACGTCCCAGCGGTTGGCTGTCGCCCAGGTAGCTGAAGCCAATAATGATAAGAAGTCAGCGCAGAAGGGACATAACAGTGAGGTCGATCCATCGGCCTTGTGTGCCCACCCTGCAGCCTTTATGTGACTGTGCAGACCCCGCGGTACGTTGCCTGACGTAGCGTGAACGAGGGTTACTCATGATCGGGGGCGGTAGGGCGGATGGCGTTTTATCATAGGTGCTACTGATGTTTAAAAAAGTAAACACTGCCCTGCTGGGGCTGGCTTTGTCGATGGGGATCACGTCCGTTCACGCGGAAGAGGCAAAGAAAGTCGATGTGCTGCTGATCGGCGGCGGCATCATGAGTGCAACCCTGGGTGTCTGGCTCAATGAGCTGGAACCGGGCTGGTCGATGGAGATGGTCGAGCGCCTCGATGGCGTGGCCGAAGAAAGCTCCAACGGCTGGAACAACGCCGGTACCGGTCACTCGGCCCTGGCTGAGCTGAACTACACCCCGGAAGACAAGAACGGCAACGTTGAGATCCCTAAAGCGGTCGAGATCAACGAAGCGTTCCAGATCTCCCGTCAGTTCTGGTCCTGGCAGGTTCAGCAGGGCGTGTTGAAGAACCCGCGTTCGTTCATCAATTCCACTCCGCACATGAGCTTTGTGTGGGGCGATGACAACATCAAGTTCCTGAAAAAACGCTACGAAGCCCTGAAGGCCAGCCCGCTGTTCGCTGGCATGCAGTATTCCGAAGACCCGGCGCAAATCGCCAAGTGGGTTCCGCTGATGATGGAAGGGCGTGATCCCAACCAGAAAATCGCGGCCACCTGGAGCCCGATCGGCACCGACGTGAACTTCGGCGAGATCACCCGTCAGTTCGTCGCTCACCTGCAAACCACGCCGAAGTTTGACTTGAAACTGTCGAGCGAAGTGCAGGACATCACCAAGAACGCCGACGGTTCGTGGCGTGTGAGCTACAAAAACCTCAAAGACGGCACCAAGACTGAAACCGACGCCAAGTTCGTGTTCATCGGCGCGGGCGGCGGTGCCCTGCACCTGCTGCAGAAGTCGGGCATTCCTGAAGGCAAGGAATACGCAGGCTTCCCGGTGGGTGGTTCGTTCCTGGTGACCGAGAACCCGACCATCGCCGAGCAGCACCTGGCGAAGGCCTACGGTAAGGCTTCGGTAGGTTCGCCACCGATGTCGGTTCCGCACCTGGACACCCGTGTGCTGGATGGCAAGCGCGTGATTCTGTTTGGCCCATTCGCGACCTTCTCCACCAAGTTCCTCAAAGAAGGCTCGTACCTGGACCTGCTGACCAGCACCACCACCCACAACATCTGGCCAATGACCAAAGTCGGTATTCGTGAATACCCACTGGTCGAGTACCTTGCCGGCCAACTGATGCTGTCCGATGACGACCGCTTCAAGGCGCTGCAAGAGTACTTCCCGAACGCCAAGCAATCGGACTGGCGCCTGTGGCAAGCCGGCCAGCGCGTGCAGATCATCAAGCGTGACGAAGAGCAAGGCGGCGTGCTGAAGCTGGGTACCGAAGTGGTCAGCTCTGCCGACAACACCATCGCCGGCCTGTTGGGTGCATCGCCAGGCGCGTCCACCGCGGCTCCGATCATGCTGACCGTGCTGCAAAAGGTGTTCAAGGACAAAGTAGCCAGCCCGGCCTGGCAGGAAAAACTGCACCAGATCGTGCCAAGCTACGGCACCAAGCTGAACGACAGCCCTGAAGCGGTTGCCAAGGAATGGGCCTACACCGCTGGTGTCCTGCAACTGACCCCGCCACCTGCGATCCCGCAGCTGGCTGCTCCACAGGCCACCGAGGCTGCCAAGCCTGCGGCTGAGCCAAGCAAGCCGGTTTCTGACCTGGCGCTGTAAGCCACACCCACGAAAAAGCCCGCTGAACCGGTGACGGTCAGCGGGCTTTTTTGTGCGCGGTGTTCAGACCTTGAAGTGGCGGATTTGCTCATGCAGATGCAACGCCAGTGCATTGGCGGTATCGCACATCAGGTACAGGTGCTGCGCTGGCAGGGGTGGCAGTGCTGTCATGTGCATCAGCCCTTCGCCCATGCGGCTTTGTTCCATCAAGCCCACCGCCACACCACTGCGTACGCAAGCTTCGACCGCTGATGAATTAGGGCTTTCCAACAGCAGTCGGTGGTAAATTCCGTGATCCTTCAAACACTGCAGCGCTGCTGCACGGTAGGGGCAACCCGCGATGGGCACGGTAACGGGCAATGGCACATTCGGCGGCGAGCTGAAACCCTCGGCCGCCACCCACAGCGGTTGCACGGACCCCAGGCGTTCACCTTGGGCCAGGGGGAGTGGGCTGACGGTGAGCGTCAGGTCCAGATGGTTGGCGATGAATAAACCCAGCAATTCCCCGCTGGTGCGCGCTTCGATTTCCAGCTCCAGCAGGGGGTTGTCAGCGATCAGTCGCGGCACAAACTCCTGTATGAAGGCGGGCGCATAGGTGTCTGGCACGCCCAGGCGGATCTTGCCTTGCATGCGTTGGGGCATCAGTGAGATCAGCAAACGGTCATGGCTTTTTAGAAACTCGGTGGTTTCCCCCAGCAGTTTCTGGCCATACAGGGTCAGCTCCACGCCCTGGTTGCTGCGGCTGAACAGACGCTGGCCGACCTGATCCTCCAGCTTCTGGATCTGGGTGGTCACGGTGGAGGCGCTGCGGTGCACATGCTCGGCCGCCTCGTTGAAGCGCCGAAAGCGTGCCACCGCATGGAAGGTGCGCAACAGTTCGATGTTCAGTTGTTTGGCCATGATTCCGTTTTTTCGGATTGGTTGTTCCGGTTATTCAAATATACAGAATCATGCGCGGCCCTTAGCCTTTAAGTCGATCACAGCGACGGGAGGCTATATGAAGCGATCTACCTTGGGGTTGTTGCAGGCGCTGTTTGTGCTGTCTTGGAGTTCAGGCTTTATCGGCGCCAAGCTGGGGACTCAGGGTGGAGAGGCGTTCAACCTGCTTTTCTGGCGTTTTCTGATGGTGTCGCTGTGCCTGGCGCTGTTTTTGAACAGGCGTTTGCTGAGGGTTTCCTGGCAGCAGGTCCGCCATCACGCGGTCGTTGGTTTCCTGTCCCAATTTCTCTATTTGAGCTGCGTCTACGTGGCGATCCAGAACGGCCTGCCGCCTGGCATCGCGGCGATCATTGCGGCGTTGCAGCCGTTGATGACGGCGGCATTGTCGACGGGCAGGGCGTCCGAGCGCAGTGGCGGCTGGCAGTGGGTGGGCTTGATGATCGGCTTTGTCGGCGTGTCGATTGTAATTGCCGGGCAGTATGGTGGTGGCGGGCAGGGTGTCGGGCTGGTCATGTATCTGTTGCCTCTGGTGTCGGCACTCGGGTTAACGCTGGCGACCTTGTACGAGCGTCGTTCGGTACAGACCCAGGACAGCGGGTTGGTGTTGCCGCTGTTTATCCAGTCGCTGTTGACCCTGCTGGGTTTTACCGCGGCGGTGATCTACACCGACACCCTGAGCATTCCCCATGACACCAACGTACTGATCTCGATTGTGTGGCTGACGGTGTTCTCCACCTTCCTCGCCTATTTGAGCCTGTGGATGCTGCTGCGGGTGATGACTGCCACCCATGTGGCGGCGCTGGTGTACCTGGAGCCGCCGGTGACTCTGGTGTGGGCGGCGTTGATGTTTGGCGATGTGATCCACGCATCGACCTACGCGGGCATTGCTGTAGTCGTGGCGGGGTTGGTGCTGGTGCGCCTGAAGCGACCGACTGTCGCCTGTACTTCCTGAGGCTGGCAGGTTCAGCAACCCGACAGACACAGCCTGTTAAAAAGTACCCAGGGCCAAGCAGGAGCGCGGCTGTGACAAGGGGGGATTTTTACCAGTGCAGGTGTTGGGCGTTCGCGCCCGAGGGTTTTGTATGTTGCTACGTTATGCAGCATTGGCTGCCGTGGTGGTGGCAGCGTCCGGGTGTGTACAAGAGCGCGTGGTGCATGAGCGCAGGCCGGTGCAACGTGAGTATGTTGATGTGGTGGCGCCGCAGCCGCCACCGGTGCAGGTGATCGAAGTCGAACCGGCGGTACGCGAGGGTTATATCTGGTCACGCGGTTACTGGCGTTGGGAGGGCGGGCGCTACGTGGCGGTGCACGGCCATTGGGAGCCGGTGCGCCAGGGCTATCGTTATGTGCACCCGCACTGGGTGCAGCGTAACGATGGCTACCATTGGCAGGTCGGTGGCTGGATACGCTGACCAAACGCTATCTCCAATTGTAGGAGCGAGCTTGCTCGCGAAAAACTCACAGGCACCGCGTGCAACCTGACTGCTCGCGTTATCGTTGACGTTTTTCGCGAGCAAGCTCGCTCCTACATACACAAAGCGGCCTAGCCGAGCCGTTTCATCCCCGCCGCCTTGGCCGCGTTCAGATCAAAAGTGGCGGTGTACTCGCACCCCGCCGCATGGCCACAGCGTTCAACCAGGCAGTCGGCAAAGTCGGCTTTGCCTGCGATGAACTTGCGCAGTGCCTGCCAGATGATATCGGCGTGCTCGACGGTCAGCTCCCGTGTGTGCAACAAGGTTTCCAGCACCATTACCACGTCGCTTTTTGCCGACTGGTAACAGGACTGCAACACCCACACCAACTCCGTAAGCGTCACCAGGCTGACAAAGCCTGGCGAGGCGGCGGTGAGCGATTCGATCAGTTGGGATGCTTTAGCGGATTGAACCGGGTCGTCCTGGGTCACGTAACGTACCAGCACGTTGGTATCCAGGCCGATCATCCAGCTGTTGCTCCCTGGGCCGCGATGGCGCGGTTCATGTCTTCGATAGACACGGCGTGGGCAGGCTTGCGGATCAGACCCTTGAGGTCCCTGACAGTTTTGCTCGCGGCAATCATGGAAAACTTGCCGTCTTCCATTTCAACGAATTCCACCCGGTCGCCTGTTTCCAGGCCGAGGGCCGTCCTGACCTTGACAGGGATGGTGATTTGCCCTTTTGAAGTGAGTGTGGCGGTGGCCATAGTGAAGATCTCCATCGTGATATTCCTTACCTTAGGGTAAGGAATGACAGAGGACAATATCCGTTGGTCCATAGGTCGCTCGCTGAGGTGGATGAGTTGGAAGGAATAGTAAAATCCTAGTCCGAACTCTTTAGCCTCACACGCCGAGCCATGCCCCAAACGGATACAAACTATGACCGCCCGCCACTAGCTCATTGCACCACGCGGTAGCACGGTACATAGGCCGCGCCGCCTGGCAACTTCATGCGGTGCTGGGCCACGAATGCCTTCAACAGCTCATCCAGCGGTTTCATGATGGCCGGGTCACCGTGGATCTCATACGGGCCGTTTTCTTCGATCAGGCGAATACCCTTGTCCTTGACGTTACCCGCCACAATCCCGGAGAACGCCCGGCGCAGGTTGGCCGCCAGTTCATGGGGCGGCAGCGCGTGGCTCAGTTGCAGGCTGGCCATGTTTTCATGGGTAGGGTCGAACGGGCGCTGGAAGCCTTCGTCGATCTTCAGCAGCCAGTTGAAGTGGAACGCGTCGTTACGCTCGCGGCGGAACTGCTTCACCGCCTTGAGGCCGGCGGTCATCTGGCGGGCCACTTCGGCCGGGTCGTCGATGATGATCTGGTAATGCTTCTGCGCTGCTTCACCCAGGGTAGCCCCGACGAACGCGTGCAGTTGTTCCAAGTAAGGCGCGGCTTGTTTGGGACCGGTGAGCACCACCGGGAACGGCACGTCGCGGTTGTCCGGGTGCATGAGGATGCCCAGCAGGTAGAGGAACTCCTCGGCCGTGCCAGCGCCGCCGGGGAAGATGATGATGCCGTGGCCGACACGCACGAAGGCTTCCAGGCGCTTTTCGATGTCCGGCAAAATCACCAGCTCGTTGACGATAGGGTTTGGCGCTTCGGCGGCGATGATGCCTGGCTCGGTCAAGCCCAGGTAACGGCCATTGGTGATGCGTTGCTTGGCGTGGGAAATGGTCGCGCCTTTCATCGGACCTTTCATTACGCCTGGGCCGCATCCGGTGCACACGTCGAGGCTGCGCAGGCCCAGTTCGTGCCCGACTTTCTTGGTGTATTTGTATTCTTCGGTGTTGATCGAGTGGCCGCCCCAGCACACCACGATCTTCGGCTCCACACCCGGGCGCAGCGTACGGGCGTTGCGCAGCAGGTGGAACACGTAATCGGTGATGCCTTGGGAGTTGCTCAGGTCGATACGCTGGCTGTCCAGTTCGTTCTCGGTGTAGACGATGTCGCGCAGGGCGCTGAACAGCATTTCGCGGGTGCTGGCGATCATTTCGCCATCGACGAACGCATCGGCCGGGGCATTGAGCAGTTCCAGGCGTACGCCGCGGTCCTGCTGGTGAATACGCACTTCAAAGTCTTTGTAGGCGTCGAGGATGGTCTTGGCGTTGTCGATATGCGCGCCGGTGTTGAGAATCGCCAGGGCGCATTGGCGGAACAGGGTGTAGATGCTGCCGGTACCGGCTTCGCTCAGTTGCTGCACTTCACGTTGGGACAGGGTTTCGAGGCTGCCCTTGGGGCTGACGGAGGCGTTGATGACTTGACGTTGGGGCATTCTGATTCCTTGAAAGCACAGCCATCGCGCCCGTTTGGAGGCGATGGCTTGAGAATGGTGAGCGCCAATTAAGGTCGCACGAGACGGTTATTTACCTCAGGCGCAAGGCCCTGCGCAAATGCCGTCCAACACCATCATGCCGCAGAACTTACTGAATCAGCTTCCAGTTTTTGTAGAAAACCCGACGCAGGGTAAAGACCAGGCCGGCAAACCCTGCGATCACGGCGTTGAGCACCGAGGGCAGCGGGGTCGGGCGCACAATATCAATGAACAGGCAGTAGCGTTTGGCGTCGTTCTTGTTGAAGGACGCGTGCATTAGCGTGTCATCGAAGATAAACAGCGGGTCGTCGTGCCAGTAGTGCTTGTGCTTGCCCACCTGGATATACACGCCCTCATGGTGCGGTGCCGGCGCCATGTTGTAGAGCACACGGAACATCATGCGCAGGGGGCCGAAGTGGAACGACGTCGAGCGGTTCTCGTTGAACACCGAGACGCCGATGGTTTTCACGAACGGCAGTTTCTTGCGCAGCTGCGGGATATCCAGGGTGGTTTCGATCGGGCGACCGTACCACTGGAAAAACAACATGCCGCGTTTCTTCTCGGCCATGCGCTCGTCCAGGTAGCTGATAATTTCAGCCTTGCGGGCCATGGCGTCGTCGATCACCTGTTGCAGGTCTTCGCGCCAGGCCGGTGGCAGGTCGTTCATGGTGTAGACATGCCGGTTGCGGCTGCTGAGCAGGTCGAGCAGGGTGTTGAACGGTGCCAGCACCCAGGTATTACGGCCGTTGCCGATAAAATACTTCTTGATGGTGTCGCGGTCGTACAGGCCGTTACGCAGGAAGTCATAAACGCCGCAGCACACCACCAACAGCAGAAACACCAGGCAACTGCGCGGGAAACAGTAGATCAACAGCAGAACGCCGAGCACCCAGGCCAGGGACACCAGCTTTTTGCCGACAGCATTTTTGCTCATGAAACGTGGCTCCAAACCTGAAATATGTTGAAATAATATCGTCATCATAGGGGTTTATGAGGTTCGCAGGCGTTTTTAAATAGGGTGAAAGTGTGAAGCCGCTGCACATTTTGTAACCGTTGCCGTGCAGGCTCCGATGTTTTGTGGATTGAATTTTGAGAACAGAAGATTTGCGTCTATCGTGACGCTTCGGTTTTTCAGGCGTCATAGACCGGTACGATTGAAGTTGAATGGCCACCATTGGCCTTCGGCACCTTGGAAGAGGCAGAAATTTTTTATGATCATCAAACCGCGGGTTCGTGGCTTTATCTGTGTGACCGCTCACCCTGTTGGCTGTGAAGCGAACGTCAAAGAGCAGATCGACTACGTAACCAAAAACGGCGTCATCGAAGGCGGCCCTAAAAAGGTATTGGTCCTCGGTGCCTCCACCGGCTACGGCCTGGCCGCGCGCATCAGTGCTGCGTTTGGCTGCGGCGCCGACACCCTGGGCGTGTTTTTTGAGAAAGAAGGCGAAGAAGGCAAGCTGAGCTCCGCCGGCTGGTACAACAGCGCGGCGTTCGAGAAGTTTGCCGTGGAAAAAGGCCTGTACGCCAAGAGCATCAACGGCGACGCGTTCTCCGACGAGATCAAGCGCCTGACCATCGAGACCATCAAGAAAGACCTGGGCAAGATCGACCTGGTGGTCTACAGCCTGGCCGCGCCACGCCGTACCGACCCGCAAGGCGTGGTGCATAACTCCACCCTCAAGCCAATCGGCAAAGCCGTGACCCTGCGCGGTATCAACACCGACAAGGGCGTAGTGGTCGACACCACGCTTGAGCCTGCGACCCAGGAAGAAATCGACGGTACCGTGAAGGTCATGGGCGGCGAAGACTGGCAGCTGTGGATCGATGCTCTGCGTGACGCCGATGTATTGGCCGAAGGCGCCAAGACCACCGCGTTCACCTACTTGGGTGAGAAGCTGACCCAGGACATCTACTGGAACGGCTCCATCGGCGAAGCCAAGAAAGACCTGGACAAGAAAGTTTTGACCCTGCGCGAAAACCTCGCTGCGCTCAAGGGCGACGCCCGCGTGTCGGTGCTCAAGGCCGTGGTCACCCAGGCCAGCTCGGCGATCCCGATCATGCCGCTGTACCTGTCGCTGCTGTTCAAGGTGATGAAAGAGCAGGGCACCCACGAAGGCTGCATCGAACAGGTCTACGGCCTGTTCAAGGACAGCCTGTACGGCAGCCAGCCGAAGCTCGACGCCGATGGCCGCCTGCGTGCCGACCTGGCCGAGCTGGAGCCGAAGGTCCAGGATGCCGTGGCCGCGCTGTGGAACCAGGTGACCGACGACAACGTCAACGAGATCAGCGATTTTGCCGGTTACAAGGCTGAGTTCCTGCGCTTGTTCGGCTTTGAAGTCGACGGCGTGGATTACGACGCGGATGTAAACCCGACCGTCAAAATCAACGGCCTGATCCAGGCTTAACACGCGGTAAAAAATGTGGGAGCGGGCTTGCCCGCGAAGGCGGTGCATCAGTCGCTGCATCTGTGACTGTACGACCGCTTTCGCAGGCAAGCCAGCTCCCACATTTGATCTTCGTTGCTTTGAGCATTGCGTTCGCTCATTAGGCCGTGCCTCCTCCCACCTGTCTTTTCAGACTCTTCTTACGCCCCGGCACGCACCTCCCTCTTTTAGATCTGTCAGACTCCAGCAGCTATCAAGCCACGCTAACGGAGGATCTGATGACGATTCGTGCAGTAGTTTTTGATTTCGGCGGTGTCCTGTTCGACTGGAGCCCGCAGCACCTGTACCGCAAGCTGATTGCCAACGACGTCGAGCGCCAGTGGTTCCTCGACACCATCTGCACCCAGGACTGGAACACCGAGCAAGATGCCGGTCGCTCCCTGGCTGAAGCCACCCGCACCCTGATTGCCCAATACCCCGAGCACAAGACCCTGATCCAGGCTTACTACGAGCGCTGGCCTGAAATGCTGCGTGCTGAATTACCTGAGGGCGTGGCGATTCTCGAGGCGTTGCACCAGGTTGAGATGCCACTGTTCGGGCTCACCAACTGGTCGGCGGAAACCTTCCCTTACGCCCGGGCCAACTACCCGTTCCTGACGCGTTTTCGCGACATTCTGGTGTCCGGCGAGGTGAAGCTGATCAAGCCTGACCCGGCGATCTACCACGCCAGCCTCAGTCAGGTGCGTGAACACTTGCCAGACATCCAGGCCAGTGAAGTGGTGTTCATCGACGACGTCGCCGGCAATATCGAGGCCGCCATCGCTTTGGGCTGGCAGGGCATTCACCACATATCGGCTGAGCGCACCGCCGCGCGTCTGCGTGAGCTGGGCGTGGCGTTCTAGCGCGCCCATTTCTCCATCACAAAGTCGACGAACGCCCGTAGCTTGGGCAGGCGGTAGCGGTCCTGGCGATACATCAGGTGCATGGGGCGGCTGGGCAGGTTATAGGTGGTCAACAAGGCCACCAGTTTGCCGCTCGCAAGGTCCGGTTGCACCAGGGCATCGGCCAGCATGGTGATGCCCATGCCGTTGATGGCGGCCTGGCGCAAGCCTTGCGAGCTGTTGATGGTCAATGAGCCAGACACCGGCACCTCCACTTCACCTTCATCGCCCGTCATGCGCCACAGTTTGTCGGTGTCGCGCCAGTTGTCGTTCGCGGGGTAGGCGAATGCCAGGCAGTCATGCTGCTGCAGGTCGGCCGGGGTTTGCGGTGTGCCGCGTCGCGCCAGGTAGGCAGGGGAGGCGCAAAGGGTGAGGGTGTAGGCCTGCAGGGGCCGGGCGATCAGGCTGGAGCTATCCAGTTCGCCGAGACGGATCGCCACGTCAAAACCGCTGTCGACCAGGTCCATGCGCTCATTGCTCATCACCACGTACAGGTCGATAAGGGGGTAGCGCTGGGAAAACTCACTCAAGGCCGGCACCAGGCGTTCAGTGCCGAACACCGGCGGCGCGGTGATGCGCAGGCTGCCTCTGGGGGTTTCGCTGTGGACCTGCTCGGCCAGTAGCTCGGAGTCGGCCACCAGCCCCAGCACTTCCAGGCAGCGCTGATAATACTGGCCGCCAAATTCGGTGAGGTTTTGCTTGCGCGTGGTGCGTTTGAGCAGGCTGACGCCAAGCCGTTGCTCCAGCGCCCGCAAATGGTTGCCGACCATGGTGGTCGAGATCCCGCATTCCTGCGCGGCGGCGGTCATGCTGCCGGTTTCAACGACTTTCACGTACACCGACATTGCCTGGAACAGATCCATTATCAAGCCCTGGTTTAAAGTTATTGCAGCAATTCTGCGTTTATCCAGCGAGGGTGGTTAACCATACTGGATCCACCCCAACGATGCACTGGAGCCGCCACCATGACCGCCGCCTGCCTGATGAGCACTTATCAACCCATGGCCCTGAGTTTCACCCGTGGCCTAGGCACGCGCCTATGGGACCAACAGGGCCGCGAATACCTGGACGCCGTGGCCGGCGTGGCGGTGACCAATGTCGGCCATTCCCACCCAAGGTTAGTGGCCGCCATCAGCGAACAGGCCGGCTTGCTGCTGCACACCTCCAACCTCTACAGCATCGACTGGCAACAACAACTGGCCCGGCGTCTGGCCCAACTGTCCGGGCTGGACCGCGCGTTCTTCAACAATTCCGGTGCCGAGGCCAACGAGACGGCGCTGAAACTGGCGCGTTTGCACGGCTGGAAAAAAGGCATCGAACAGCCTTTGGTGGTGGTGATGGAGAACGCCTTCCATGGCCGCACACTGGGCACCATGGCCGCCAGCGACGGGCCGTCGGTGCGCCTGGGGTTCCAGCGCCTGCCTGGCGATTTCATCAAGGTTGGCTTTGGCGACATGGCGGCGCTGGAGACGCTCACCGCACAGTTCGGCACGCGCATCGCGGCGGTGCTGCTTGAACCGATCCAGGGTGAAAGTGGTGTGTTGGTGGCGCCGTCGGGCTACCTCAAAGCCCTGCGCGAGCACTGCACGCGCCACGGCTGGCTGATGATGCTTGACGAAATCCAGACCGGCATCGGGCGCACCGGCACCTGGTTTGCGTTCCAGCACGAAGGCATCGTGCCGGACGTGATGACCCTGGCCAAAGGCCTGGGCAATGGCGTGCCCATCGGCGCCTGCCTGGCCCGCGCCGCCGTCGCGCAGCTGTTCACCCCAGGCAGCCATGGCAGCACCTTTGGCGGCAACCCGCTGGCGTGTCGCGTCGGGTGTACGGTGCTGGAGATTATCCAGGAGCAAGGCTTGCTGGAAAACGCCGCGCGCCAGGGCGAACACTTGCTAGCGCGCTTGCGCATGGAGTTGGAGGAGCATCCGCAGGTGCGGGCGATTCGTGGAAAGGGCCTGATGATCGGCATTGAACTGGCCAGGCCTTACCGCGACCTGGCCCAACGGGCGGCGCAGGAGCATGGGCTATTGATCAATGTCACGCGGGGCAAGATCATTCGCCTGTTGCCGCCGCTGACGCTGGAGCGCAAGGAAGTGGAGATGATCGTAAGGGCCATCACCCGCCTCCTGGATTGAAAAAGTGTGGAAGGGGGCCAGCCCTACAGGGACGGGCCATTCAGCCATTCCTGGTTCATGGTTTCGGTATCTCCCAGGTATTCCAGCAACCACGCCATGGCCGGCGACAGCTTGTTCTGCGCCCACGCCACACACGACGGGCTGGCCGGAAATGGCCGGCTCAACTGCAACGCCACCAGCTCACCGCGCTCCACCCATGGCAATACCTGATGAGCCGGCGCCATTCCCACACACAGGCCATCACGCAGGCAATCCAGGGCCGACGCCCAGTTGGGCACCACCAGGCGGCGCTGATTATCCAGGGTCCAGGTGTCGCGCTTGGGCAGGTTGCGGGAGGTGTCGGTCATGCACAGCGAGGCAAAGGGGCGCAGTTGGTCATCACTGAGCAAACCTTGCACCGCCGCCAGCGGGTGCCGGGCGCTGACCACGCACAGCCAGTTCAACAGGCCCATGTCGCGAAAGCTGAAGTGGCTGGCCACCGGCACCGCGCTGGTGGCGCCGATCACGATGTCGGTGCGTTCATCCGCCAGCGCATCCCACACGCCGTTGTACACCTCGTATTCGAGCAGCAATTCCACTTCGGGAAACTGCCGATAAAAGTCGAGCACCAACTGCCGGCAGCGTTGGGGTTTGACGATGGAGTCCACGGCCACCTTCAACTGGCCACTCCAGCCATTGGCCACCTGCTGGCACAGGCGCCGAGTGCCGAGCATTTTTTTCATCACGCTGCGGGCTTCGTCGATAAACAGGCGGCCAGCGGGGGTCAGTTCCACGTCGCGATGCCGGCGCACAAACAACGGCACGGCCAGCCATTCTTCGAGCTGACGCACGGTGTAGCTGATGGCCGACGGTACGCGGTGCAGTTCCTGAGCGGCGGCGCTGAAGCTGCCGTGGCGGGCGACGGCGTCGACCACATCCAGGGAATATTCCGACCACATAGGTGCTGCCTTCAAAATTATTGATGAGAGTGTCCAATTATTATCGCTTCACACAGATATTGTCAGCTTCATAATGGGCGCCAGTCAGCAAATAGTTTGATGGCAGTCTCTACAAGGCTTCGATGAAAAATTCTTTTGGTTTTACCTGGTACCTGGCGGGGCTGAGCATGCTCGGTTATCTGGCCATGGACATGTACTTGCCGGCGTTTGGCGCCATGGGCCAGCAGTTGAATATTGGTGCTGGCGCGGTGGGCGCCAGCTTGAGTGTTTTCCTCGCAGGCTTTGCGCTGGGGCAGTTGCTGTGGGGGCCGCTCTCGGACCGCCTGGGGCGCAAGCCGATCCTGCTCGCGGGCCTGAGCCTGTTTGTGCTCGGTTGCCTGGGCATGTTCTGGGTCGAAACCGCGCCGCAGCTGCTGGCCCTGCGCTTTATGCAAGCGATTGGCGTGTGTGCCGCCGCCGTGAGCTGGCAGGCGCTGGTGATTGACCGCTACCCGGCCGACAAGGCCCACCGCGTCTTCGCCAGCATCATGCCGTTGATGTCGCTGTCTCCGGCCTTGGCACCGCTGTTGGGTGCCATGGTGCTGAATCACTTTGGCTGGCAGGCGATCTTCGGCGTGTTGCTGGTGGTGTCGTTGTTGCTGCTGTTGCCGACGTTGTTCCTGCGCAACATGCCCAAGCGTTCGGAGCACAAGGGCAACCCGGTGCGCCTGGGCTATGGGCAATTGCTCACCTCGCGGGTGTTTACCGGCAATGTGATGATCTTTGCCGCCTGTTCGGCCAGCTTCTTCGCTTGGCTGACCGCCTCGCCGTTTATCCTCGGTGGCATGGGCTACAGCCCGAATGACATCGGCCTCAGCTATGTATTGCCGACCCTGGCGTTTCTCGTTGGCGGCTACAGTTGCCGCAGTGCCTTGCAGCGCCTGGCGGGCAAGACCCTGCTGCCGTGGTTGCTGGTCGCCTATTGCTTGAGCATGGTGGCGTTGTACCTAGTGGCCACCTTGAGTGTGCCGACCCTGACCACCTTGTTGATCCCGTTCTGCCTGATGGCGCTGTGCAACGGCGCCAGCTACCCGATTGTGGTGGCGAATGCGCTGATGCCCTTTGCAGAAAACTCCGGCAAGGCGGCGGCCCTGCAAAATACCCTGCAGTTGGGCCTGTGCTTCCTGGCCAGCCTGCTGGTGTCGTCGATGATCGAGCAACCGCTGTTGATCACGGTGATTGTGATGCTGGCGACGGCGCCGTTGGCGGTGTTGGGGTATTGGCTGGCACGGCCGAAGGGCAACGCTTCCGAACTGGCCAACGCCTGAGCTGACAATACGATCAAACTGTGGGAGCTGGCTTGCCTGCGATAGCGGCCTGTCAGTTAGCTCATCTGGCACTGATACACCGCTATCGCAGGCAAGCCAGCTCTTATCAAACAAAAAATAACTCATTGTTTTTGCTCTTAAAAATCACGCCGCTTTAA
>NZ_QODJ01000038.1:0-57637 GCF_009935965.1 Pseudomonas sp. L13 | reverse complement strand
AACGGGGCGCCTAAGATCAAAAGCAGATCAAGATCAAGAGCGACTCGCTTCGCATCGTGGTTACCGTCGGCTGCTACAACCTACAAAGTTGTGTAGATACCTATGCTGCGATAGCGGTAGTGCAGTACCAGATGTAGCGAATGACACACCGCCTTCGCAGGCAAGCCAGCTCCCACAGGAGATCTGCGCTTGACCGACAAGGCTCGCCCCTCCCACATTTAAGCAAGCTTTTAGGACACGTCCTATGGGGCACGCCGCAGCATATGACTACTGTGCAGGACTTTCCCTGTATCGACACCCCTAGCCATGCGATCCCTGAACGTCCTGATCCTCGAAGATAACCCGTTTCAACTGATGGCCCTGCACCAGATGCTCAATGCCAACGGTGTGTTCAATGTACGCGCCGCGGAAACGGTCGAAATCGCCCGCCAGTCCCTGGACAGCAAAGGCCCGGTGGATATCGCCATCTGCGATCTGTACCTGGAGCAGGGCGATGGCCTGGCGTTGATCCGTGAGTTGGCCGAGCGCCGTCTGGCCCAGGTGTTGATCCTGCTCAGCAACGCCGAGCCCGACGTGCTGGAAGGCGTGGCGAACATGGCGCGCCAATTGGGGCTCAAGGTCTTGGCGTGCTTGCCCAAGCCGGCTTCGGCCAAGCTGATCGGGCAAGTGCTGAGCGACTGTCAGGAGCACTTGCGCCCAGGGCCTCCAGTGCTGTCCTGGGAGCGCGTCCGTCAACTACTGAGCTTGAGCGAGCAGGAACAACTGCCGCCCTCGGCGGATGTCAGCCAGGTGACTATCGCGGCGTGTGGCAGGGTCTGGTACCAGCCCATCGTCAGTCAGGCCGGGGTGTTGCAAGGGGTGGAGGCGCTGGCGCGTTGGCAGTTGCAGGACGGTGAGCTATTGCTGCCTGACGAGTTCCTGCCGGTGCTGGAGTTTGCCGGCATGGAAGAGGCGTTTACCTGGCACGTGCTGGAGCAGGCGCTTGGCCTGGCGAACCAGGTGATGGGCGAAAGCGGCCAGGTGCTACCGGTAGCGGTGAACATCCCCGGGCGCATGCTGGAGCGCGAGCACTTTCCCCGGGTACTGCAAGGTTTGCTGCAACTGCACGGTGTGCCTGCCCATAGCTTGACCCTGGAGTTGGTGCAAACCTCGACGCTGAAAACCGACAGCGCCCATGTCACCGGGTTGCTGCGCTTGCGCATGTTGGGTTGCCAGTTGTCCATCGGCGACTTCGGCATGGGCGGCACCAGCCTGCAGCATTTGCTGGAACTGCCTTTTACCGAACTGAAAATCCCCCCGGCGTTTGCCTGTGGGATGGCCAACGATGACCGCAAGGCCGCGGTGGTGGCGGGCGCCATGAGCATGGCGGCGCGCCTGGATGTCGCCGTGGTGGTCACCGGCGTGGAAACCGCCGCCGACTATCACGCCGTGGGCGAACTGGGCGCGGCGTGGCTGCAAGGCTGCTTTATCGCCCGTCCGATGGAGGCCGAGGCGCTCAAGCAATGGATCGCGTTCCAGGCTAGGCCAGCCCGTGTTCCTGCACGTAAATAAACAGGGCGGCATCGTTGACCAGCCCGAGCTTGCGCATGGCGCTGACTTTTTGCGCGCTGACGGTCTGCTTGCTGCGGTGCAAGTGCGCGGCGATCTCGCCCACCGTCATGCCACTGGCCAACAGGCGAATCACCTCCAGCTCCCGGGGTGACAGGTGCTCCTGGGAATGCAGGCGATCAGCGCCGACTTCCCCGGCCAGGCTCAGCGCCTGGCGGATGGTCTGGGCCACGTAGGTGCGTTGCTGGCGCACCTGGCGGATCGCCTGGGGCAGCTCATCGGCCAGGCTGGCCTTGCTCAGCAAACCCATCACACCCAATGCCAGGATGGAATGAAACAAGCCGGCGTTGTTGAGCATGGTCACCACCACAATGGGCAGGTGCGGATAGTGCCGGCGCAGTTGCTCGATCAAGCGCAATCCGTCGGCCTGGGGCTCGACGGGCATCATGAAGTCGGTCACCACCACATCGCAGGCACAGTGTTGCAACACTGCACTGAGGGCCTGAGGGGAATTGGCCTCACCGACGATGCTGATCTGCGGGTCCCGCTCGAGCACGGCGCGCAGGCCGATCAGGAAAATCGGGTGATCGTCGGCAATCACGATACGCAAAGGCGGTTCAGACGCAGCTCTCAAGTCAGGCTCCCGGGACAATCCAGGGATTCTAGCCTGTGCGCCGTTGTTTTTTCTCTGTCATCTTTTCCGTGCATGCTCGTTTTCCTCAAGCAGTGGATTACACAAAAGGTAGAACTTTCTGCTTTGAGCACGGGTCACTTGAATGTCAGCCTCTTCGTGACATTTTTGTTTTTCGAACCTTTTTCGAATGATTGAGTGGTGATCGAGATGGAAAGTATCAACCTATTGCTCAGCCAAGCACTGAGCCCTTATCAGGTTACGCTGACCTCTGCCGGTATGCGCGACGACTGCCTGGTAACCGTGAAGAACCCCGGTGGCGCCATCGTGGTTGAACGTGAAGTCGATCGTGCGCAATTGAGCGACAAGCGTGCGCTGGTGGATGTGGTGGATTGCCTGCTTCGCGACCTGAAAATCGCCGAAGGGCGCCTGGAACCTTCAGTCATCGCTGCCTTGCGCAACGCCTCCCAGACCCGTGGCGGCGCACTGGCATGAAACATTATTTTTCTTCGGAACCTTCCTACAAGGTGTTCAGTCAGAGTTTGTAACAGCAAGAGCAGGCATTGTGCTCCGGTGTCTGTAGCTTGCTGTACTGGTCTTTGTAGGCCACGTTTAACCCCGAGTTGTCTCCCCACTGCTCGGGGTTTCTTTTTGCCTGCAATTTGTCAGATCGCGCCATCCTCGCGCAGCCGGGTGATAGCCGCCGCGTCATAGCCCAGGGCATTGAGCAGCAGGCTGTTGTGTTCACCCAGTTGCGGGCCGACCCATTCGCAACTGCCCGGTGTGTCCGAGAGCTTGGGCACGATGCCGGGCATCTTGAAGTCCTTGCCGCCCGGCAACTGTGCCTTGAGGAACATTTCCCGGGCCAGGAATTGCGGGTCGCCCAGCATGTCTTCGGCGCTGTAGATACGGCTGGCGGGCACCTCGGCTTTATTCAAATGCTCAATCACCTGGTCGAGCGACAGCGAATTGACCCAGCGATCAATCACGCCGTACAGCTCGTCGCGGCGAGTGTCACGCCCGTCATTGCTGGCCAGTGCCGGGTCGTTCGCCAAGTCGTCACGGCCGATCACCTGCATGAAACGCTTGAAGATCGCATCGCCATTGGCGCCGATCTGCACATGCTTGCCGTCTGCGGTGGTGTGGATCGAGGACGGGGTGATGCCGGGCATGATGTTGCCGGTGCGCTCACGGATAAACCCGAACACATCGAACTCGGGGATCATGCTTTCCATCATGGCGAAGATGGCTTCGTACAGCGCCACATCCACCACTTGGCCGAGGCCGCCGTTGACCTCGCGGTGACGCAGCGCCATCAGCGCGCCGATCACCGCCCACAAGGCGGCAATCGAGTCGCCGATGGAAATGCCGGTGCGCACTGGCGGGCGGTCTTCGAAGCCGGTGATATAGCGCAAGCCGCCCATGGACTCGCCCACCGCGCCAAACCCCGGCTGGTCCTTCATCGGCCCGGTCTGGCCGAAGCCCGAGAGGCGCACCATCACCAGCTTGGGGTTGAGGGCGTGCAGGGTTTCCCAGCTCAGGCCGAGTTTCTCCAGCACGCCTGGTCGGAAGTTTTCGATCAGGATGTCGGCGTCGGCCAACAGTTGCTTGAGGATCGCCAATCCCTCAGGGTGCTTGAGGTTGAGTGTCAGCGACTGCTTGTTGCGCGCCTGCACGAACCACCACAGTGAAGTGCCTTCATACAGCTTGCGCCATTTGCGCAGCGGGTCGCCGCCGTCCGGGGATTCGACCTTGATCACCTCGGCGCCGAATTCGGCGCAGATGCGTGAGGCAAACGGACCGGCGATCAGAGTGCCCAGTTCGATGACTTTCAGGCCGGCAAGTGGTTTGGCATTAAGCGACATGGTGATCCTTACAAGCGCGGGACGATGATGTACTGCTTTTTAACATAGGCGAGCCGCGCGGATGCAGCGCAGTATTCGTTCAATGCCCTCGCCATCGGTTAGACTGGCCGCCTTTCCTTGTCTTTAGAAGCCCGTTCATGGCCCAGCCGTCCACGACCTACAAATTCGAACTCAACCTCACCGACCTCGACCGCTCGGTGTATGAGAGCGTCAAACAGACCATCGCCCGCCACCCTTCGGAAACCGAAGAGCGCATGACCGTGCGCCTGCTGGCCTACGCCCTTTGGTACAACGAGCAATTGGCGTTCGGGCGTGGCCTGTCGGATGTGGACGAACCGGCCCTGTGGGAAAAGAGCCTGGATGATCGGGTTTTGCACTGGATCGAAGTCGGCCAGCCGGATGCCGACCGCCTCACCTGGTGCTCGCGCCGCACCGAACGCACCAGCCTGCTGGCCTATGGCAGCCTGCGCGTGTGGGAAGGCAAGGTGGTGCCGGTGGCCAACAACCTGAAAAACGTGCACATCGCTGCCGTGCCCCAGGAAGTGTTGGAGACCCTGGCCAAGGACATGCCCCGCGTCATCAAGTGGGATGTGATGATCAGCGAAGGCACTATCTTTGTGACCGATGACCGTGGCCAGCATGAAGTGCAACTGCAATGGCTGGTCGGCGAGCGCGGTTAAACCTTGGCTGAACCCGGCTCCCTGTAGGAGCGAGCTTGCTCGCGAAAAACTCCAGGGCACCACGATCACCCAGGCACACGTGTCATCGTTAACCACCTTCGCGAGCAAGCTCGCTCCTACAATGATTAAAGAGAAGTTATCACCACCGTATGCGTATCGATCCCCGCCCATTGCCCGCCGTCCTGCCTTTTCTCGGTGAACTGCCGCCGTTGTTGACCCGCCTTTACGCCGCACGCGGGGTGCAATCGGAAGCCGAGCTGGACAAGAGCCTGGCGCGGTTGATTCCCTATCAGCAGCTCAAGGGCATCGACGCCGCGGTGGACTTGCTGGTGACGGCCTTGGAGCAGCGCCAGCGCATCCTGATCGTCGGTGACTTCGACGCCGATGGCGCCACAGCGAGCACCGTAGGCACCCTGGGCCTGCGTTTGCTCGGGGCGGCCCACGTCGACTATCTGGTGCCTAACCGCTTCGAATACGGCTATGGCCTGACCCCGGAAATCGTCGCAGTGGCCCTGCAGCGCGAGCCGCAGTTGCTGATCACCGTGGACAACGGTATCTCCAGCGTCGAAGGCGTGGCGGCGGCGAAGGCGGCGGGGTTGCAGGTGCTGGTCACCGACCACCACTTGCCCGGTGATGAACTGCCGGCCGCTGACGCCATCGTCAATCCGAACCAGCCGGGCTGCGGGTTTCCCAGCAAGGCCCTGGCCGGGGTCGGCGTGATCTTCTACGTGTTGATGGCCCTGCGCGCGCGGTTGCGCAGCCTGGGTTGGTATGACAACAAGCCCCAGCCGAACATCGGTGAACTGCTCGACCTCGTGGCCCTGGGCAGTGTCGCTGACGTGGTGCCACTGGACGCCAACAACCGCATCCTCGTGCATCAGGGCCTGGAGCGTATTCGGGCCGGTCGGGCACGGCCGGGGATCAAGGCGATCCTGGAAGTGGCCAAGCGTGATCATGCGCGTATCACCTCCACCGACCTGGGTTTTATCCTCGGCCCGCGCCTGAATGCCGCCGGGCGCCTGGATGATATGAGCCTAGGTATCGAATGCCTGCTCACCACCGACTTCGCCGCCGCACGGGAAATGGCCGCGCAACTGGACGGCATGAACCAGGACCGTAAGTCCATCGAACAAGGCATGCAGCGCGAGGCCCTGGCCCAGCTCAAGGACTTGCCGGTGGAGTCGATGCCGTATGGCCTGTGCCTGTTCGACCCGGAGTGGCACCAAGGGGTGATCGGGATCCTCGCGTCACGTATGAAGGAGCGTTATTTCCGCCCGACCATCGCCTTCGCCGATGCCGGCGATGGCCTGCTCAAGGGCTCTGGACGCTCGGTGCAAGGCTTTCATATCCGCGATGCGCTGGCGGTCGTCGCCAGCCAGCATCCCAACCTGATCACCAAGTACGGCGGCCACGCCATGGCGGCGGGGCTGACCTTGCCCGAGGCCAACTTCCCGTTGTTCGCCGAAGCCTTTGATGCCGAAGTGCGTCGGCAACTGCGCGAAGAAGACCTCACCGGCCGCCTGCTTTCAGACGGTACCCTGGCGGTGGAAGAGTTTCACCTGGAACTGGCCCGCGCCCTGCGCCATGCCGGCCCGTGGGGGCAGCACTTTCCCGAGCCGTTGTTTCATGGGGTATTCCAACTGGTGGAGCAGCGGGTGGTGGGCGAGCGGCATTTGAAAGTGGTGCTCAAGAGCGAATGCGGGTCGGTGAAGCTCGATGGCATTGCCTTTGGCGTGGACCGCGAAGTATGGCCAAACCCGACCGTGCGTTGGGTGGAGTTGGCCTACAAGCTGGATGTGAATGAGTTTCGTGGCAATGAGACGGTGCAGTTGATGATTGCCCACATCGAACCGCGCTAGTTTTCATCAACACTACAGATCAATGTGCGGGCTTGCCCGCGATAGCGCTGGCTCAGTCACAGTAGCGTTGACTGATACTCCGCCATCGCGGGCAAGCCCGCTCCCACATTGGTTCTTAGGTTAAGCTTGAGTTATTCGGCTTTGGCCTGATGCTTGACGATAATATCCACCAAACGCTTGGCCAGCGCCGGGTAGTTCTCATCGAAGTGATGCCCGCCCGGCAGCTTCATGGCTTCACCCACGGCGGTCTTGTCGGTGCAGCCGCTCTCGTCGACTTCTTCGGCACCGTAGATGCACACGACTTTCTCTGGCGGCAGCTTGGCCATTTCCGGGCCGGTGGCGGCTTCTTTGCCGGCGTTGCCCAGCCAACCTTCTACTTCGATTTCAAAGCTGCCGGTGCGGGCGAAGGCCAGCAGGATGATCGCGTCTACCCGTTGTTGTTCGTTCTCTGGCATGCGGTTGTAGATCGCCGGCAGTACGTCGGCGCCGAACGAGTAACCGGTCAACACGAAGCGCTTGGTGCCCCACTTTTGCCGGTAGTGTTGCATCAGCTCGGTGAGGTCCTTGGCGCTTTGCTCTGGTGTCTTGTGCTGCCAGTAGTAGCGCAAGGTGTCGATGCCCACCACCGGGTAGCCGATCTTCGCCATCTCGCCCGCCACGTCGCGGTCCAGGTCGCGCCAGCCGCCGTCACCGGAGAGGAACAGGGTCACGGTGTCCTTGGCTTGGCCGGCGGGTACTTCTACCACCGGAATTGCTAGGCCGCCGTTGTCCGAACCGACCAGTTGCTTGCGCAGTTCGTTGTTCAGCACCTGGGGGTAATGAATGTCGTAGTCACTGATGCTGGTCGTAGCGCGCGGTGTGTCACGTACGAAGCTGGCGCTTTCATCGTCGGGGTTATCGTTCCACGCCACCAGCCAGCTGCCATGGGCGGCGGTTTTCGGCAGCGGGTCGTTGCAGCCTTCCTGTTTCAGGGCGAAGCCCACGGAGATAGCGTTGGCCTTGTCGTCGCTCTGGGTGGCCAGCCAGCGCCAGGCAAGTGCGGCGCCAGGGCCGATGCCGCTGACCAGGGTCGCCGGGCCTTTGAGCTGGGCCAGGGCGCCTTGCAGGGCTTTTTCCTGCAGCGCGCAGTCATCCTTGGGCAGTACCACCTGAATCAGTTGCGCAGCACCGCCCTGGCTCAGGGCAATCAGTTGGCTGTCGGTCAGGGTTTCGTCGGCCATCACCGCCACGGCCACGCGGGCTTTTGCGTTGCTGGCCGGGGTCACGCGGGTCATTACCGAACCGTCGGCCTGGGGCAAGTGCTCCAGGGTCGGTTGCGGGGCAGGGCGGTTCCAGTACCAGAAGCCACCCGCCGCGATCAGCGCAAGCAGCACCACTAAAGCCAATACATACCGCCAGGAGCGTCGAATCATCAGCGTTTCACCAATCCAGTCAAGCCGCCCGCGATCAGGGCGGCGGTATCGGCCAATGCCACCAGCGGATCCAGTCCTGCGGGCACGGCCATGTAACGGGGTTCCCAGTCGGGCTGGAACTTGTCTTTGAAGCGGCGCAAACCTTGGAAGTTATACAGTTGCTCGCCACGGCGGAACACCATTGAGCCCAGGCGTTGGGTCAGCGGTGCGCCACGGCGCGGTTGCAAGCCCGACAACGGCACCATGCCGAGGCTGAAGCGCGCGTAGTCGTGGCTCTTATAGTGTTGAATCAGGCCCACCATCATGAATTCCATGGTCAACTTGGGCGCGTCCGGGTGGGCACGCATCAGGTCGAGGCTGGCCAGGTCATGGTTGTAGGTTTCGAGTAAATTGGCGAAGGCCACCGGGCGCCCTTCGAAGCGAATGATCGCGATACGAAAGTGCTTGAGGTAGTCATCGCTGAAACGGCCCAGAGAGAAGCCCTTTTCCCGCACATTCTTACCTGTAAGCCAGGCATCGGAGATGACTTTTAATTCATCCATGGGCGCCTTGCCCGGTTCGCAGATCTCCAGGGACAGGCCGTCCCGGGTGCCGCGGTTCCAGGTGTAGCGCAAATCCTTCATTTCTTTGCCCTTGGCTTCCAGGTCAAAGCGTTTCAGGTCGACGCGGGCTTCTTCACCCAACTTGATCGCGGTGAGGCCGATGTCCATGTAATACGGCAGGTTCTCCGCGCGTACCTGGTAGAACACCGGGCGGGCGTGGTGGATGTCGCACAGATCGCGGAACTGCCAGATCATCTCGGCGCGCGGTTGGGTCGGGCCGATCGGGTCGTACAAGGCCACCAAGCTACGCCCGCGACGGGCATACATCAGGAAGGCTTCATCGTTGGGGTGAAACAGCAGCGCCTTGTCGCCGGTGAGCGCCAGGCCGCCGTCGGGTTGGGACGAGGCCATCAGGATCTTGCTGGCGCGCTCCAGTTCTTCCGGGGTCGGCAGGTGGATGACCGGGCGTGCCGTGCGCAGCAGCCAGGTCAGCGACACGATCACCAGCAACACGGCGGCGCCGAGCAGCGAACGCAAACCACGCGGGGCGTTGGCGTCGAGGGTGAACTGCCACCAGAGTTGATGGCTGTAGGGCACGTCCTGGTAGGCAAACAGCAGCAGCCAGATCGAAGCGCCGAGCACACAGACACTGGCCACCAGGTACAGCGGCGAAAACGGCAACTCGGTCAGGCGGCTGGCGCGGTAGAACGAGCGCCGGAAGATCGCCAGCAGCACGGCGGTCATGGTCATCAGGCTGGCTTCTTCCCAGTCGAAACCTTTAAGCAGCGAGAGCAGGGCGCCGACCAGCAGCAGCACCATGGTCAGCATCCAGGCCGCCGACAACCGCCGACGCAGGCCCTGGGCGAGCAACAGGCACAACACGCCGATCAGGCTGGCACCGAAGTGCGACGCGTCAATCAGACGATGGGGGATCAGGAAGCCGATGTTTTCCAGGCGTGAGTCGATCTCTGGCGTGGCGCCGGAAAACAGCAGGACCACGCCGGACAAAAAAACCAGGACGGCCAATACTGGCGCTGCCAGCCCCGACGCCACCCGCAGGCTTTGCTGGGTCTGGAACAGGCGCTGGGCCTCGTTGACCAGCAGGAATACACAGGCGATCAGCAGCGGCAGCACCACGTAGATCATGCGGTACAGCAGCAAGGCCGCGGCCAGGGGCGCGGCACCGAGTTTGTCGGCAAAGGCCGCCAGCAGGATCGCTTCGAATACGCCCACGCCGCCCGGCACATGGCTGAGCACACCCGCGGCCAGGGCCAGCAGGTACACCAGCAGGAACGGACCGAAGGGCGGTGCTTCCGGCAAGAGCAGATATAGCACGGTAGCGGCTGCGGCGACGTCCAGTGCGGTGATGATCAGTTGCAGGAACGTCAGGCGTCGGCCCGGCAGGCGCAGGGTACGGCGCCCGGCCTTGACCAGCAGGTTGTCGGGGTAGGGCTGTTCTGGCAGGCGGCGGCGATAGATGCCGATACACAGCAGCACCGACAACAGCAGCACGGCGCCGGCAATACCGCCGAGCAGGCTTTGCGATAAATGCAGGTAAGTGGAAGCGGCCGGCAAGTTGCTCAACGTGGCCAGCGCGGCCAGCGGCGGCAGGGCACAGCCCAGGGCCAGGCTGGCGAATACGGTCATGTGCGCCACTTCCGAGGCGCCGATGCCATGCCGTGCATATAAACGGTAGCGCACCGAACCGCCCGAGAGCATCGACAAACCAATGGCGTTGCCGATGGCAAAGGCGGTGAAACCACCCAGGGCCAGGGTTTTGGCGGGCAATTGCACGCCGGCATACCGCGCGCCGGAGAATTCATAGCCGAGCAGGATCACAAAACCGGCGACTGCCGCCGCAAAGGCCCCCAACAGGGCAGGCTTGGGCACTTCCAGGATCGAATCGTGCAAGGCGTAGAGGTCCAGCTCCAGCAGCAGGTGCCGGCAGGCGATCAGGGCGATTGCAAACAGCAGAAGCGTCACGGCCAGGCCGATGGGCTGGCGATACTTGCTCAACAGGTCCAGCCACCGCAAACGGGTGGGAGTGATCGGTTGTTCTGCTGTAACGGTGTCTTGTGGTTCAGACGAGTTGGCGCGCATCAATCACCTCGTGGATTGTGCGCGACAGGATGGAGGTATCCAGCCAAGTTACCAATCCCTATGGACAAAATAATTACAAATATTAACGCGGATCACCGGGCGCGGCGACTGCGGCCATTGGTCGTAGAGGGGTAGCGCTTGAGCATTGAGCATAGCGTGCAATGAGATGGACTCTGCAAACCGTCTACGGTTTCATGAAAGATGCCATGCCATTGTTTCAGAAGAACTTTTTCGCCAGATACAAAAAAGGCCACTCTTTCGAGTAGCCTTTTTTGATGTTTGGTTGCGGGAGCCGGATTTGAACCGACGACCTTCGGGTTATGAGCCCGACGAGCTACCAGACTGCTCCATCCCGCGTCTGTGGGCGGCATTCTACAGCCCAATGGCAGGGTGTCAACCGTTAATGAGCTGATCGTTGAAATAAGCGCTAATTATTCAGAAATCAAGGTGTTGGCGCATCGTGCTAGGAAAAACAGACGCGCACAAAAAAGGCCACTCTTTCGAGTAGCCTTTTTTGATGTTTGGTTGCGGGAGCCGGATTTGAACCGACGACCTTCGGGTTATGAGCCCGACGAGCTACCAGACTGCTCCATCCCGCGTCTGTGTGTCGGCATTCTACAGAGGAACGCGAGTGTGTCAACCCGTAAACTGAAGAAAAGCGCTTGTGCTTCAATCGGTTAGCGCTTAAGAGGGCGGTTCGTGAGGGCCCCAGGCCAGGCAGGACAAGGCTTTCAGCTCTATTGGGATGCGATATTCGATTGAGAAAATATATACATCTACGAAATTTCCTACCGCTCAGGCGGAAGATTCAAACTACTGGTGCTATATACAGGGGTGGGTGCGATACTGGCCACCCGTTGGTTAACGTCCCTCGTTTTATATGACGCAGCGCAAAATCATCCACGTCGACTGTGATTGCTTCTACGCCGCCATCGAGATGCGCGACGACCCGAGCCTGGCGCAAAAGCCCTTGGCTGTCGGTGGCTCGGCAGATCGGCGCGGCGTGATCGCCACCTGCAACTACGAGGCGCGGGCGTATGGGGTGCGTTCGGCGATGTCGTCACGTCATGCCTTGAAGCTGTGCCCGGACTTGACCATCGTCAAGCCGCGCATGGATGCCTATAAAGAAGCGTCGAAAGAAATCCAGCTGATTTTCCGCGACTACACCGACTTGATCGAGCCGTTGTCGCTGGATGAGGCCTACCTCGACGTATCCGACAGCCCGCATTTTGGCGGCAGCGCCACGCGTATTGCCCAGGACATTCGGCGCCGGGTCTCCAACCAGTTGCATATCACTGTGTCTGCCGGCGTGGCGCCCAACAAGTTTTTGGCCAAGATCGCCAGCGACTGGAAAAAGCCCAACGGCCTGTTTGTGATCACGCCGGACCAGGTCGAAGACTTTGTCTCGCAGCTGCGTGTCAGCAAGCTGCATGGCGTGGGCAAGGTCACCGCCGACAAGCTGGCGCGCCTGGGCATCGAAGACTGCCTGCAATTGCGCGACTGGAACAAACTGGCACTGGTGCGCGAATTCGGCAGTTTCGGCGAGCGCCTCTGGAGCCTGGCCCGTGGGATTGATGACCGTGTGGTGCAAAACGACAGCCGGCGGCAATCCATCAGTGTGGAAAATACCTTCGACGTGGACCTGCCAGACCTTTCAAGTTGCCTGGCGAAACTGCCGGAACTGATGGAAACCCTGGCCGGGCGCATGGCGCGTATCGACAGCAGCTACCGGGCGGGCAAGCCGTTCGTCAAAGTGAAGTTTCATGACTTTACCCAGACGACGCTGGAGCAGGCGGGGGCAGGGCGGGATCTGGAGAGTTATCAGCAGTTGATGACCCAGGCGTTCAATCGCGGGGGCAAGCCGGTGCGGTTGCTGGGGATAGGCGTACGGTTGCTGGACCTGAGCGGCGGCAACGAACAGCTCGAATTTTCCTGGTAAAAACCGGATGCCCCCTGTAGGAGCGAGCTTGCTCGCGAAGAACGTCAACGATAACGCGTGCTTCCTGAGTGAACGCGGTGTCTGTGAGTTTTTCGCGAGCAAGCTCGCTCCTACAGAAAGTTTTAACTAGCGTGCGCCAGGGTCTGCCACCAGCCGCCCCGCATCCTTGGTCAACGCCTGCACAAACTCCTGCTGCAACTCCGGGTCATTGCGCGTCAGTTCGATCAGGCTTTGTTCCAGCTCGCTGGCCTCTTCCTCCAGCCCCAACTCCGACAGGCGTTTGACTCGGTGCACCCACTGGTTCACCTCGTCATCTTCCAGATCGTCGTAGATCAGGGCATGGGCCTCGAGCAGCTTGCTGCGCAGCGTGTTGCTGACCGCCAGGGTCGAGTCGGTATGCACGTCGTCCTGGCCATCCTCCACACTGATTTTCAGCGTGGTGACGCGGTTCAGGTCCTGCTCGGCAAACGGGCTGTCCAACAGGTTCAGGCGCAGTATGCCGTTGCGGTCGGTGGTCAGCTCGTGGGTCTGCTTGCCGGCGGTGACTTGTACCGGGCGCTCGCTCCAGGGCAGGCTCGAATACTCCAGGCGCTTGTCACGCTGGACTTCATCGATAGCCGCCAGGTTCTGTTGCGCACGGCCGTGGGATTGCACGTTCATGAAGGGGTTGATGCCGTCCACGCCGTAGCTGAGCCAGTCACGGGTCACGCTCGTGGGAAGGTTGCCGAGGGCGAAGATATTCACCACGTTGGCACCCACGCCCGCTACCAGCGCCACGGCACCCAACGGCATCTCATAGAGTTTGCGCCAGGGTTGGTAGGGCGTGTAGCGGTCGTAACGACGGGTGACTTCGAATTCTGTGACCTCGAAGGTCTTCTGCTCATGAATGCGAACCCGGCGTTGCGGCAGCTCCAGCACTTTAGGCTCGCCTACATCGATCTGTAGGCTGTGGTCGAGCAACTTACGCTCGACCCGCTCCTCGTGCTCACTGCGTTGCGACATCTGATTGGCGCAGCCGCTGACCAGCAGGGCGCCGCACAAGGCGGCGCCCCCCAGGGCTCTGGTGTTTCGCTTGAACATGACTTCTCTTGATCTGGTTTTCAGCGACGAATACGCGCCTGGAGGAAAGACAGCACGTCAGCCACCGGCAACGGTTGGGCTTCGGCTTCGGTCCGGCTCTTGTATTCCAGATTGCCATCAGCCAGGCCGCGGTCACTGACCACGATCCGGTGCGGGATGCCAATCAGTTCCATGTCGGCGAACTTGATACCCGGGCTGGTTTTCTTGTCCCGGTCATCGAGCAGCACGTCAAAACCGGCAGCGGTGAGTTCCGCGTACAGCTTGTCAGTGGCTTCGCGCACTTGCTCGGTTTCATAGCGCAGTGGCACCAGGGCCACCTGGAACGGCGCCAGGGCGTCACTCCAGATAATGCCTTTCTCGTCGTTGTTCTGCTCGATGGCAGCAGCCACCACGCGGGACACGCCAATGCCGTAGCAGCCCATGTCCAGGGTGATCGGCTTGCCGTTCTCACCCAGTACTTCGCACTTCATCGCCTTGCTGTACTTGTTGCCCAGCTGGAAGATGTGTCCGACTTCGATGCCGCGCTTGATCTCCAGGGTGCCCTTGCCATCCGGGCTCGGGTCGCCGGCCACGACGTTGCGCAGGTCTGCCACGGTCGGAACCGGCAGGTCACGCTCCCAGTTCACGCCGAAGTAGTGCTTGTCGTCGATGTTGGCGCCGATACCGAAGTCGCTCATCAGCTCGACCGAACGGTCGATGATGATCGGCAGCGGCAGGTTCAGCGGGCCCAGGGAGCCGGCACCGGCGCCAATGGCGTCGCGCAGTTCGGCATCGGTGGCCATGACCAGCGGGCTGGCCACGCCAGGTTGCTGGGCGGCCTTGATTTCGTTGAGCTCGTGGTCGCCACGGATCACCAGGGCGATCAGCTTGCCTTCTTCTTCGGCGCGCACGATCAGGGTCTTGATGGTCTTTTCAATCGGCAGATTGAATTTCTCCACCAGGGCCGCGATGGTCTTGGTGTCTGGCGTGTCGACCAGGCGCAGCTCCTCGGTGGGAGCCGGGCGCGAGGTTTCACGTGGTATGGCTTCGGCCTTCTCGATGTTCGCCGCGTAGTCGGAACCGTTGCTGAACACGATATCGTCTTCGCCGGACTCGGCCAGCACGTGGAATTCGTGGGAGCCGGCACCGCCGATGGAGCCGTTGTCTGCTTCAACCGGGCGGAACTTCAGGCCCAGGCGCGTGAACACGTTGCAGTAGGCCTGGTGCATGCGGTCGTAGGTCGCTTGCAGGGAAGCCTGGTCGGCGTGGAACGAATAGGCGTCCTTCATGATGAATTCGCGACCACGCATCAAGCCGAAGCGTGGGCGGATTTCATCACGGAACTTGGTCTGGATCTGATACAGGTTGAGCGGCAACTGCTTATAGCTGCTCAGCTCATTGCGCATCAGGTCGGTGATGACCTCTTCGTGGGTCGGGCCGGCGCAAAAGTCGCGGCCATGACGGTCTTTAAAACGCAGCAACTCAGGGCCGTACTCTTCCCAGCGCCCGGATTCCTGCCACAACTCAGCCGGTTGGGTGCTCGGCATCAACACTTCCAGAGAGCCGGCAGCGTTCATTTCTTCACGAACGATGGCTTCGACCTTGCGCATCACCTTCAAGCCCATGGGCAACCAGGTGTACAGGCCCGAGGCCAGTTTGCGGATCATACCGGCGCGCAGCATCAGCTGATGGCTGATCACAACCGCGTCGGAAGGCGTTTCTTTCTGTGTGGCGAGCAAATATTGACTGGTACGCATGGTAGGCCGTTGTCGGTTGCTTGGACTTGAAATGACTTGGGATTGTACGGGCGCTTGTCGCCGGAGTACAGGCGTGACGTTGCGGGGGATCTGGCTGTGGGGTGACTGGCCCTGATGGCTGTAGGAGCGAGCTTGCTCGCGAAAAACTCACAGGCGCCGCGTTCATTCAGGAAGCCCGCTTTATCGTTGACGTTTTTCGCGAGCAAGCTCGCTCCTACAAGGGGTCCGTTTCTTCAGGGGGATTGAGCCGGGCGCGGCGGTTCTCCTGGAACCAATGCAGCGCAATCAGGAACAGCGTCGGCACACCCATCAGGCAAGTGATCATAAAGAAGTTGTGATACCCGAACTTCTCCACCATCACCCCCGAATACCCACCGATCAGGCGTGGCAGCAACAGCATGATCGAACTGAGCAGCGCATATTGGGTGGCAGAAAACTTGAGGTTGGTGAGGCTCGACAGGTAAGCCACGAACGCCGAGGTGGCCATGCCCGAGCTGAAGTTGTCCAGGGAGATGGTGACAATCAGCATCTGCAGGTCGGGGCCCATGTCGGCGAGCATCACGAACAGCAGGTTGGTACCGGCCGAGGCCACGCCGCCGATGAACAGGATCGGCAATATCCCGAACCGCACGATCAACAGCCCGCCCATGCCGGCACCGAGCAGGGTCATGATCAGGCCGAAGATCTTGCTCACCCCGGCGATCTGGTCCTTGGTGAAACCCTGGTCGATATAAAACACGTTGGCCATGACGCCCATCACTGTGTCGGACATGCGATAGGTCGCAATCAGCCCGAGCAGCAGCAGCGCCTGCCAGCGGTAGCGCAGGATAAAGTCGTTGACCGGCGTCAGCACCGGCGCCAGGCCCCGGCGGCCCATGGCCGAAAGGCACAGCGCAGTGAGTGTGATATAGAGGATGGCACGCAGGAAGGCGCGGTCTTCCATCAGCAGTTCCCACAGGCTCACGCCCTGGAACAGTACGCTGGCAAAGTCGGTGTTATACAGCTGGGTAAACATCGCCGGCACCGAGACCAACAGCACGATCAGTACAAACACCGACACCAACTGGTGCACAAAGCTGTAGCGCCCGGCCTGCAGTTGGGTGCGCAGTGGCACATCGGGTTCACGCATAAACAACGTGGTGAGCAGCGCCGGCACCATCAACACGCCGAACAGCACATAGGTGCCGGTCCAGGCCGAGTGTTTATAGTTGAAGCCGGTGGAGCCGAAGCCTTCGGCAAAGAACAGCGCACCGGCCGTGGCCAGCAGGGCAGCGATGCGATAACCAGACATATAGCTTGCCGCCAGGGCTGCCTGACGGCTGTCGTCGGCGATTTCCAGGCGGTAGGCATCCACGGCGATGTCTTGGGTGGCCGACGCGAAGGCGACTATCACCGCAATGGCGATCAACCAGGACAGGTGTTTTTGTGGGTCACAAAAACCCATGCCGATCAATCCCAGGATCACCAGCGATTGGGCCAGCACCAGCCACGAGCGACGGCGTCCCAGTTTACCGAGCAACGGCAGGCGCCATTGGTCGAGCAGCGGCGACCAGACCCATTTGAAGGCGTAGGCCAGGCCGATCAGGCTCGCATAGCCAATGGTCTCGCGAGCCACCCCGGCTTCACGCAGCCACACCGAAAGCGTCGAAAACACCAACATGTAAGGCATGCCGGCGGCGAAACCGAGCAACAACAGCACTAACGTCGAAGGGCTGGCATAGGCGGCGAGCGCGGCGCGCCAGGTTTTACGGGGCATGGGCTGGAGTCTGCCTCAGATTTGCGGAAACAAAGCGCGCACTCTAACCGCTGTGCTCTACCGGGCGCCAGCCATGACGCTGAATATCAACACGATTGTTCAGGATAGTGACGCCTTCGCTACGTAAACGCGCACGTTGTTCGTCACCCGAGGCACTGCCCACCGGCAGACTTATCCGACCACCGGCACCCAACACCCGATGCCAGGGCAATCGCGTGTCCTGCGGTAACTGGCTCAGGGTGCGCCCGACCCAACGGGCAGCACGGCCCAGACCCGCCAGGTGCGCCAGCTCGCCGTAACTGACCACGCAGCCTTCGGGCACCTGCGACAACGTCAGGTAGAGTGCGGTGCGGCGCATCTCGGCGGGGCTTTGTGGCGTATCGGCGGGTAGGATCACTGTGGGCATATCCGTTGAGATCGTCGTTGTTTTGTCAGAAACGTCTGTAAACATGGCGATGAGTATTGAACTCAATATAAATCCTTGAGTCAGTTCTAGCCATGTAACACTATAACGCCCCTTTTTTGCCTACCCTGAGCCCCGTACCTGCTTATGTTGTCCAGAACCCTGTTGTGCCTTGCTGTGTTAAGTGCTTCCACGCCCTTGCTCGCCGATACCGTCTGGTTGAAAAACGGTGACCGCCTCACCGGCAAGATCAAAGTCTTCGACGGTGGCAAGTTGCTGATCCAAACCACCTACGCGGGCTCCATCCCGGTGGACTGGAAGCAGGTCAAAACCCTGGAAAGCGACCAGGAACTACTGGTCAAGCAGGACGCCTACACCGGTGAAAAGGCCAAGTCCTTGCAGGCATCCGATGACGGCAAGGTGGTGCTGGCCAATGGCGAGGCGCCCAAGACGGTGGAACTGGCGAGTATTCAACAGATCATGAAGCCCAAGCCCGTGATCGAAGACCTGGTGTGGAAGGGCAACGTCGACCTGGCGCTGGACTACAAACGCGCGGATAAAGACACCAACGACTACGACATCGACTTCAAAACCTCGGCCCGTCACGGCCAATGGCGCCATACGGGCAAGGGCGAATACAACCGCGAGTTCCAGGACGATGTCACCACCACCGACAACTGGGCCCTGGAATACGACCTGGACCGCTTTATCACCGAGCACTGGTTCTGGCAGGGGCGCCTGACCTACAAGCGCGACAAAATCGAAGACCTGGCGCGCCAGCGCACCGTGGGTACCGGCCCGGGCTACCAGTTCTGGGACGATGAACTGGGCGCGTTCTCCCTCGGTTCGCTGGTCAACCGCACCGATTACGAATATGCCGATGGTGGCAAAGACAACTTCTATTCCCTGGCCATGAAGTGGAACTACAACCGCTACCTGGTGGGCAAGACGGTGGAGTTCTTCACCAATGGCGAAGTGGGCAAGCCTCTGGACGGTCCGGCCGATTACGCCCTGGATGCCGAGATGGGCCTGCGTTACAAAGTCACTGAATGGGCCTCGCTCAACCTCAAGGCCGAGCGTGACATCATCAGTGGCGACTCCGACAGCAGCTTGAGCAAGACCCGCTACACCGCAGGCTTTGGCGTGGCCTGGTAAACCGGCGTCGGCCACTCTGGCAACCTGCGCGAATATTGATTACCTTGTGTTGAGATCCATTCCCATATGCCATGGGCGGCGGAACATCCGAGGAATCCTATATTGAGCACGCAGGTTGCCAAGAACGCCCGAGAGCTGTTGCTCAAGGAATACCGTGGGGCGCTCGCCACACAATCCAAAGCCATGCCCGGCTTTCCCTTCGGCTCGGTGGTGCCCTACTGCCTGGACGAGCAGGGTCGCCCGCTGATCCTGATCAGCCGCATTGCCCAGCACACCCATAACCTGCAAAAAGACCCCAAGTGTTCGCTGCTGGTGGGTGAGCGCGAGGCCGATGATGTGCAAGCCGTCGGGCGCCTGACCTACCTGGCCGAAGCCGAGAAGCTGGAAGACCCCGCCGCCATCGAAGCGGCTGCAGAGCGCTACTACCGCTACTTCCCCGATTCGGCCAACTACCACAAGGCCCACGATTTCGATTTCTGGGTGCTCAAACCGGTGCGCCACCGTTATATCGGTGGATTTGGCGCGATCCATTGGGTCGACCAGTTGACCTTGGCCAACCCGTTTGCGGGCAAGGCCGAGCGCAGCATGATCGAGCACATGAACAGCGATCACACCAAAGCGATCGCCCATTACGTTGAGTTGGGCGGTTTGCCCACCACCGAGCCTGCGCAGTTGGCCGGTATCGACAGCGAAGGGATGCACCTGCGCATTGGCCAGTCGTTACATTGGCTAGGGTTTGCCGAGCCTTGCAACACGCCGACACAAGTACGCGAAGCCTTGGTTTCATTGGCGCACGCCGAGGTCTGGCCGAAAAAATCCGCGGCCACTGCTTGAATTCACGCAATGGCGACGTCATCTAAGGTGAACTGGCAAGGCATTCTTGCGTTGAGGAACCATTTGATGCGCCCTTTTTTATTGCTCTTTCTGCTGTTCCCGGTGTTGGAGCTGTTCGTATTCGTTAAAGTCAGCGGTGCGATCGGTTTCTTCCCGGCGTTGCTGCTGATCATCGCTGGCTCCATGCTCGGCGTGCTGGTGCTGCGTGTCGCCGGCCTGGCGACCGCGCTGCGTGCCCGTGAAAGCCTGAACCGCGGCGAACTGCCGGCCCAGACCATGCTTGAGGGCCTGATGATGGCCCTGGCCGGTGGCCTGCTGATCCTGCCGGGCTTTATCAGCGATGTGCTCGGCCTGGTGCTGTTGCTGCCGTTCACCCGCAAGCTGCTGGCCGGCAAGATGCGCCAGCGGGCCGAAGAGGCCGCGATGCGCCAGCGTGCGTTCGCCGACGACCTGCAACCCCGTGGCGGCCCGGCTCCGCGCCAACCCCTGGGGCGTGAAGGTGATGTGATCGAAGGCGAATTCGAACACCGCGACAGCAAATAACCGGTTCACCGGCACGGCACCTTCGGGTGCCGTGTTGCATTTGCCCTTGAACCGACACAAAAAATTTCATCCCCGGCCCCTTGTAATAAGCCTGGGCGCCCTTATGTAACGGTCACCGCAAGGTTTCTGGTGGTGACACTAGACAGACTTCCGCGTCTCGCCCAGCGAGCCGCGACCGGCACCGCCGGAATTTAACCCGCCGGATTGAACCGGCCGATGAAAAACACAATTAGGAGAGATCGACAATGAGCAAGCTTCGTCCTCTGCACGACCGCGTCGTCATCCGTCGCAGCGAAGAAGAAAAGAAAACCGCTGGCGGCATCGTTCTGCCAGGTTCGGCTGCTGAAAAAGCCAACCACGGTGTGATTGTCGCTGCGGGCCCAGGCAAGACCCTGGATAACGGTGAAGTACGTGCGCTGGCCGTGAAAGTGGGTGACAAGGTTGTTTTCGGCCCTTACTCCGGCAGCAACACTGTGAAAGTCGACGGCGAAGACCTGCTGGTAATGGCTGAGAACGAAATTCTCGCTGTACTGGAAGGCTGATTTCCCCGCTCATTTTCCCGTTACTACAAAGTATTTAAGGAATATCGATCATGGCTGCTAAAGAAGTTAAATTCGGCGACTCCGCCCGCAAGAAAATGCTCACCGGTGTCAACATCCTGGCTGACGCAGTAAAAGCGACCCTGGGCCCGAAAGGCCGTAACGTGATCATCGAGAAGAGCTTCGGCGCTCCGACCATCACCAAGGACGGCGTTTCCGTAGCAAAAGAAATCGAACTGGAAGACCGTTTCGAAAACATGGGCGCGCAGCTGGTCAAAGACGTTGCCTCCCGTGCCAACGATGACGCAGGTGACGGTACTACCACCGCGACCGTACTGGCTCAGTCGATCGTCAATGAAGGCCTGAAGTCCGTTGCGGCCGGCATGAACCCGATGGACCTCAAGCGCGGCATCGACAAGGCGACCATCGCCATCGTCAAAGAGCTGAAGAACCTGTCCAAGCCATGCGCCGACACCAAGGCCATCGCTCAGGTAGGTACCATCTCTGCCAACTCCGACAGCTCCATCGGCGACATCATTGCCGAAGCCATGGAAAAAGTCGGTAAAGAAGGCGTGATCACCGTTGAAGAAGGTTCGGGCCTGGAAAACGAACTGTCGGTTGTAGAAGGCATGCAGTTCGACCGTGGCTACCTGTCCCCGTACTTCGTCAACAAGCCGGACACCATGGTTGCCGAGCTGGACAGCCCGCTGATCCTGCTGGTCGACAAAAAGATCTCCAACATCCGCGAAATGCTGCCAGTGCTGGAAGCCGTTGCCAAAGCCGGTCGCCCACTGCTGATCGTGGCTGAAGACGTTGAAGGCGAAGCCCTGGCGACTCTGGTTGTGAACAACATGCGTGGCATCGTCAAGGTTGCAGCCGTCAAGGCTCCAGGCTTCGGCGACCGTCGCAAGGCCATGCTGCAGGACATCGCCGTTCTGACCGGCGGTACCGTTATCTCCGAAGAGATCGGCCTGAGCCTGGAAAGCGCCACTTTGGAAAACCTGGGTAGCGCCAAGCGCGTAACCCTGTCCAAGGAAAACACCATCATCGTTGACGGTGCTGGCGTTGAAGGCGACATCGAGTCGCGTATCGCTCAGATCCGTGCCCAGGTTGCCGAGACCTCCTCGGACTACGACCGTGAAAAACTGCAAGAGCGCCTGGCCAAGCTGTCTGGCGGTGTTGCAGTGATCAAGGTTGGCGCTGGCTCCGAAGTTGAAATGAAAGAGAAGAAGGCCCGCGTTGAAGACGCCCTGCACGCAACCCGTGCAGCCGTTGAAGAAGGCGTGGTACCTGGCGGTGGCGTTGCGCTGATCCGTGCTCTGGAAGCCCTGACTGGCCTGACCGGCGACAACGCTGATCAGAACGTCGGTATCGCTGTACTGCGTCGTGCTGTTGAAGCACCGCTGCGCCAGATCGCTTCCAACAGCGGCGACGAGCCAAGTGTTGTGGTCAACGAAGTGAAGAACGGCAAAGGTAACTACGGTTACAACGCTGCTACCAGCGAATACGGCGACATGGTCGAAATGGGCATCCTGGATCCAACCAAGGTGACTCGTTCGGCTCTGCAGGCAGCCGCTTCGATCGCTGGTCTGTTGCTGACCACCGAAGTTGCGATTGCCGAAAAGCCTAAGGCTGAAGGCGCTGGCGGCGGTATGCCAGACATGGGCGGCATGGGTGGCATGGGCGGCATGATGTAAGCCAGCCTTACCCGGCGCTATAAAAAGCCCCGCCTGCAGTGATGCAGGCGGGGCTTTTTTATGCACGGCTGTATCCTGGACCTATGGCGAGGGAGCTTGCTCCCGTGACTACGGATATCTACCTGACACCCCGCGATCCAACTGTGGGAGCTGGCTTGCCTGCGATGACGCCCTGCTAGCCGACGCCTATCTACCTGACGCCCCTCGGTCCCAATGTGGGAGCGGGCTTGCTCGCGAAGGCGGCCTGACACCCGAGCGGGATGTGGGATCAGATTGAGTACATATCCGTTATTTAGGTAACGGCTACTTAGGGTTCCGCCCTGACGGCGGCTCACTTTGCAAAAGCGGCAAAGTAAGCAAAACGCTCTTGCCCCACCACTCGGCACCTCGCTTGGGCTCGGTGTGCCCGAACACAGGCTTGAATCCGTGGGCCGCCGCCACGCGCCATCCATGGCGCGGGGCGGCTAACCCGGCGTCCTGCCGGGTTACCCACGAATTCAAGCCTGTGTTCGGCCAGCGTGGTTTAACGGGGCGCCTAAGATCAAGATCACAAGCAGATCAAGAGCGACTCGCTTCGCATCGTGGTTACCGTTGGCTTTCGCAGGCAGCCCTAATGGCTTTTTTGTAGGAGCGAGCTTGCTCGCGAAAAACTCAAAGGCGCCGCGTTCATTCAGCAAGCACGCGTTATCGTTGAAGTTTTTCGCGAGCAAGCTCGCTCCTACAGAAGGCTATGACCGTTGCCGTGCAGGCCGGTACAGCAACAAGCAGTACAGCCCCAGGCAGATCAGCCAGCAAAAAATCGCTGTCCACACATTGTGGGAAAAAAAGTGCGCCCCTTGCAGCATACGGCTGACGGAAAACACGCTGCCCAGGCTGACAGCAAAGATGAACGCGTAGCGCGCCAGCCGTGGCCGTCGATCCCGCAGGGCGAAGAACCAGGCGAACAAGGCAAACCCGGTGGCGGCATGCCCGCCGGGCCAGCAGCGGCCGGGTTTATCGGTAGGCGGGCGCGGGCTGAGCAGTTCGCTGTAGGTTTCCTGGCCGCCGAACTCCTTGAGACTCCAGGGGCATTGCACAGCGGTGATGGTTTTCAATGGCGACACGAACGCCGTCGCCATGCCCAGCGATAGCACCAGGCACACCAGTTCACGGCGGTAAGGCTTGAGCCGCTGCAGAATGAAGCTACCGACCAGGCCGAGAATCGCCAGTACCGAAAACAGGATCACCAGTTGCTTGGCACGGTCATGCAGGATGTCTTCAAGAAAGAAGCTATAGCGGCCAATGAAGCCGCCGGCCTCTGCGCTGTAGAAATGCCTGGCCAGGTCCATGTCCAGTGACGTTAGCTCCAGCAACAGCAAGGCCACTGCAGCGCTGGCAGGCAGGCCCAGGCACAGCCAAAAATTAAGCGGTTTGGAAACCGGTAAAGAGGAGGGGGATTTCATCACGAACCTTGGTAAAAAAGCCCCGTGCTCACCTGCACGGGGCTTTTTGATTAGCGTTTGCTTAAGACGGGAGCCTCTTCCTTGGGCGCTTTCCAGCTCAGCAGTTGCTGTTTGTAGCCATAACTGGCGGCCTGGTAGTAGGTGATCGCCCGCTGGATCAAGGGATCATCGCTACCGACGCGCAGCTCCTGGCTCTCGCCCAGGGCCTGGTCGTGGCGACGCAAGCCTTGGCGCGGGCTGAGGATTGCCAGGTCCTTGCCATCAAACAGACCCAGGTGTTGGTAATTGCCCACCACCACCCGTGGAGGCAGTGGGTTGTCTTGCAGCAGGTTGCGGCCAAAGAATGTCGATTCGTAGCTCAGGTTAAGCAGGCCCAGCAAGGTCGGCGCCAGGTCGATCTGGCTGGCCAGTTGGGCTGATTCCCGTGCGTCGATCAGCTTGGGTGCGTAGATAAACAGCGGGATCTGGTAGTTGGTGATCGGCAGGTCTTCCTTGCCTGCGCTGCCGGCGGTGTGGTCGGCGACGAACACGAAGATCGTGTTATCGAACCACGGCTTCTGGCGCGCCGCCTCAAGGAACTGGCCGATGGCGTAGTCAGTGTATTTGACTGCGCCGTCGCGGCCCTTGCCGGACTTGATGTCGATACGCCCGTCCGGGTAGGTATAAGGGCGATGGTTAGAGGTGGTCATCAGTTGCAGCAAGAACGGCTGTTGCTTGGCGTAATCGGTGTCGGCCAGTTTCAAGGTCTGCTTGAACAGGTCTTCATCGGCCATGCCCCAGGCGTTTTTGAATGAGATTTCTGCTTCGGGCACGCTGCTCTGGTCCACCACTCGATAGCCGTTGCCACTGAAGAACGCGTTCATGTTGTCGAAGTAACCGCGCCCGCCGTAGACAAATACGCTGTCATAACCGATGGCCGAGAGCTGTTGACCCAGGCTGGCGAACCCGCTTTCGCGGCCGATGCGCTTGACGATCGAGCGCCCCGGCGTCGGCGGAATTGCCAGGGTAATAGCCTCCAGGCCACGGTCGGTGCGCGTACCGGTGGCGTAGAAGTTATTGAAGTACAGGCTCTGTTGGCGCAACGCATCCAGGTTGGGCGTGAGGTTGCGCTCATCCCCATTGCTGCCCATGTACTTGGCGCTGAAGCTCTCGATGGTCACCAGTACGATGTTGGGCTTGCGCAGTGTGCCGGGGTTGGTGATGGCACGGCGAATATCCAGCGGGTCCTGGTCGACAAAGCGGGCGTTGGGCTCACTGAGTTCGGCGCGCAACTGCTTGGCGACGACGTCGGTCGGCAGGCTTTTGTAGAACTGGGTGTAGTCCAGTTCGTTGTTACGGAACGCGGCGAAGAACTGATAGGGGCCATTGCTGGCCAGTTCGTTGTTGTACGCGTTGCCGCCTTGGGTGCGCGGGCTGTCCTGGCTGACCAGTTGCAGGCTGAGGCCAGCGACGACCAGCAGAGCGAGGGCGTTGACCAAGCGGCTGCGTAGTGCTGGCAACGGCGCTGCCATCGCGGCATTGAAGGGCTTACGCAGAGCCACACTCAGAATCAGTGCAAGCATCGCCAGCAGGCTCAGCAGCTTGCCGATCGGGTAGGACTCCAGCAGGTTGTTCAGTACCTCATCGGAGTACACCAGGTAATCGACGGCGATAAAGTTGAAGCGCACGCCAAACTCATCCCAGAACAACCATTCGGCCACCGAGGTGAACAGCATGGCGAACAGGCTGACGGTCAGCACCGCTTGCAGGAACCAGCGATGGCCACGGCGGCGCCACAAGGCAGGCGGGCAGAGCAGCAGATACAGGCCGAGCGGCAAGGCTGCATAGGCCAGGAAACCCAAGTCGTAGAGCAAACCCACGCCAAACACCGGCAACAAGTTGCCGCTGACTTCATCCAGGTGGGTGATGAGCAGCACGCTTCGGGTGAGGAGGAAAACTAATAACCAGGCACCGGTTATCAACAGCAAATAGCGCATTGGCGCTGTTTTGAAAAAACCCATGTCCAAGTTCCTTATATCAATGGGACGCGATCTTCGCCCTGACACTGTAGTCAGTTTGTGAAGCTATAGTGAAAAACTCGTTTAGGCGAATAATCAGTTGAAAACCTTTATCGGCGCGCCTTGCAGGCCTAGCCCTGAGCCCCGCTTAGCCTTAAGCTGCGCGAGCCAACACGGCCGTTACCGCGTACGGAGACACTGCCCATGCGAATTCTATTGGTTGAAGACAACCGCGATATCCTCGCCAACCTGGCCGACTACCTGGGGCTCAAAGGCTACACAGTGGACTGTGCGCAGGACGGTTTGTCGGGCCTGCACCTGGCTGCCACCGAGCATTACGACTTGATCGTGCTCGACATCATGCTGCCCGGCATTGATGGCTACACCTTGTGCAAACGCCTGCGCGAAGATGCGCGCCGCGATACGCCAGTGATCATGCTCACCGCTCGCGACCAATTGGACGACCGGCTGCAGGGCTTCAAGTCCGGCGCCGATGATTACCTGCTCAAGCCGTTTGCCTTGTCGGAACTGGCCGCGCGTATCGAAGCGGTGTTGCGCCGTGCCCAGGGCGGCGGGCGTCGTGCCTTGCAAGTGGGCGACCTGAACTACGACCTCGATACGTTGGAGGTCACCCGCGAAGGGCGCCTGCTCAAACTCAACCCGGTGGGCCTGAAACTGCTCGCCGTGCTGATGCAGAAAAGCCCGCATGTTTTGCGCCGTGAAGTGCTCGAAGAAGCCCTGTGGGGCGACGACTGCCCGGACAGCGACAGCCTGCGCAGCCACGTTCATCAACTGCGCCAAGTGATCGACAAACCCTTCGCCAAGCCGTTGCTGCAAACGGTGCACGGTGTGGGTTATCGCCTGGCCGAGGGTCGTGATGGAGTTTAAGCAAAGCCTTGCCCAACGGATCATCATCGCCTTTGCCTTGATGAGCGCGTTGGTGGCAGGCGCCTTCGCCATCGGTATCATCGCGACGGTGCACCTGGTGGAGGAGAAGTTGATCTCGGCGGGCCTGGGCGGTGACCTGCAGCGCCTGTTGTTGATGGACAGCGTCGAAGACTGGAGCCACCGGCCGGAGCCGGACCAGCTGTTTTATTTCAGCGGCGGGCGTGGCGATTTTGAACTGCCCAAGGATCTGCGCCATCTGGACCAGGGTTTTCACGAAGTATTTCGCGAGTCGCTGTCCTACCACGCCATGGTTGAAGTGGTCGATGGTCGGCGTTATGTGTTGCTGCAAGACCAGAGCGATTTCGAAGAGCGTGAGCGCGTGCTGTTTGCGGTGGTGCTGGTGGGCTTCGTGCTCAGCCTGGCGCTTGCGGCGTTCCTCGGCTGGGTGCTGGCCCGCAAGGTGATGGCGCCGGTGGTACGCCTGGCCCGTCAGGTCCGTCATCGTGACCAACTGTTGGGCCTGGCACCGCCCTTGGCACCGGATTACGCCGCCGATGAAGTGGGCGAACTGGCGGTGGCGTTCGACGCCACCCTCGGCCGCTTGCGCCAGGCGTTGTCACGCGAGCAGCTGTTTACCAGCGATGTGAGCCATGAGTTGCGCACGCCGTTGATGGTCTTGGCCAGTTCCTGCGAACTGCTGCGCGAAAACCCAGCCATCGATCAGCGTGGTCGCAACCAGGTCGAGCGCATTGCCCGTGCCTGTGAAGAAATGCGCGAGCTGGTGCAGACCTTCCTGATGCTGGCCCGCGCCAAACACGACGACGCTGCCAGTTCGCCCCAGGGCAACCTCACCCAGGTGGCCGAAGACCTGCTCGGCATCTGGCGCGAGCCCATCGAGAAAAAAGGCCTGGCGTTGATCTACCTGCCGGGCAACCCCCTGGACACCCGCTACAACACCACCTTCTTGCATGCGGTGATGGGCAACCTGCTGCGCAATGCCCTGCATTACACCGAACACGGGTTTATCCGTTTGACGCTGGAGCCCAGTGGCTTCGTGGTGGAGGACTCCGGTGTCGGCATCCCCGAAGAGAAGCGCGAAGCGATGTTCGAGCCGTTCGTGCGCGGTAGCGAGAAACGTGGTGAGGGCCTTGGCCTCGGCCTGTCGCTGGTGCAACGGATCTGCGAAAGCCAGGGCTGGAGCGTAAGCCTGAGCACCATGGAGCCCAATGGCTGCCGCTTTCATGTGGAGCTCAACCCAGTCAAAACCTGACCCTTCAGTCTGTCGTTTTGCTGATGCAGACTGCCTGCTTTTCGGCGAAGATGGCCCGATGCTACTGAATGTTTCTGTAAAGTCTTGAAATGTATGCAGTTGGACAGGACAAGATTTTCACAACGAGTTGACCTGTTGATCACAGTTCGCTGCTTAAGGTCGTAGGCATCAGTTACTGGAGACGTAAGATGCCTTCCCCGATCAAGCTGGAATTTTCTGACAAGTACGACGATCAACACGCGCAGAAATATTTGCTCAAGCATCAGGACAATCTGGCTCGCCGGTTGTCCCACAAACGCGACGAGCAGTTGGCGCGCGGCGCATTGGCCATGGCCGGTGAGCCGGGCCTGGTGTTGGACCTGCCGTGTGGCGCTGGGCGCTTCTGGCCATTGCTGGCCGAAAAACCCAACCGTGTGATTATCGGAGCTGACAATTCGGCGTCGATGTTGAAGATCGCCACCGCTGCCCAACCGGCAGATGTGGTGAAACGGGTACGCCCTTTGCAGACGTCTGCCTTTGATATCGATTTGCCAGATAATTCCGTCGACAGTATTTTCTGCATGCGCTTGATGCACCACATTGGTGAGCCGGAGCACAGGCTGACAATACTGCGCGAGTTTCAACGTGTTACCCGCGACAGCGTGATTATTTCGCTGTGGGTAGACGGTAATTTCAAGGCCTGGAAGCGCAAGCGCAGCGAAGTGCGTCGTCGTAAAAAAGGTGAGCAGGAAGGTTACCAAAACCGGTTTGTGTTACCGGCTGCTACTGTCGAGGCAGAATTCGAGCAGGCCGGTTTCCGTGTTCAGGAATCCCTGGACTTCATACCGCTCTACGCCATGTGGCGAGTGTATGTATTGCGCAAGAGGTAACAGGATGGCAGTTGAGTGCGTAGTAGGCAGTCATGTAGCTCCCGAAGAACGATTTGATTTTTTCTGGCGTCAGCAAGGTGAATGGGTGGAAGAACCCAACCGTCGCCGGGGTGGTGAAAGTGGCGTGCAGCGGGTGATCAGCCCTAACGGTCGCTTGCTCTATTGCAAGCGCCAGACCGGCCACATTTACCGCAGTTGGCTGCACCCCTTTGGGCGTCCGACCGTGCTGCGTGAACGTGATGCCCTCAAAGGCCTGCGTTTGCTGGATGTGCGTGTGCCGGAACTGGTGTTTTGCGAAGCGCGTCGCGATCCCGAGCACCAATGGAAAGCCCTGTTGGTGACCGCGTCCCTGGACGGTTTCGACGAGATCGAAAACTGGTACGCCGCCGGTGGCCGCCAGCAGTATGGCGAGGCGGTTCATGAGCGCCTGCTGCAAGAGTTGGCAGGCACCTTGGCCCGTATGCACAAAGGCCGCTGGCAACACGGTTGCCTGTATATCAAGCACATTTTCGTGCGGGTGACCGGTGAGCCTGATGCGGCGACAGTGGAAGTGGCCCTGCTGGACTTTGAAAAATGCCGCCAGCGCCTGACCGCTTATCGGGCCGCGTCCCACGACATGCTGCAATTGCGCCGCCATTCGTCGTGGAATGATACTGACTGGAAAAAACTCAGCTACTTTTACGAGACGGCGTTTGGCAGCGCTATCAAGGGTTTAACCAGATGAAGCTAGAAATAGCACGAGGTTTGTTTCTGGTCGGGGCATTGGGTGTTGCAGCCCTGGCCCTGGCGGTATGGGAGCAACCTCGTACACAAGTGTTGAGTGCGGTAGACGGTGGCGGGCAATGCCTGCTGCCACGCATTGCCAAGACGAGTGTGGCGGCCAAGCCGGACCATGAATTGCTGTTATTCATGTTCGGCATGTCTCAAGCGATGAGGCCGCAAAGTTGAAACGATTGACCTCGAAAAGGGCCTTGCGATGCAAGGCCCTTTTTTGTGCCTGACACCTCAACTGTTGTAGGAGCGAGCTTGCTCGCGAAAAACCTGCAGACGACACGTTCATCCAGGATGGGCGCGTTATCCCTGGCGATCTTCGCGAGCAAGCTCGCTCCTACAGAAGGGTAATTTCAGACCAGGTGCAGGTGGTTATCCCAGAACCCCGCCGGTAACTCCAGGGGTGTTGCCAGTAACTTTTCCTGGCGGCAGTCATAGAAGCGGCAACGCCCCTGGCCGGATGTCACCACAAACCCATCCGCCACAGCGCCCACCCCCGCACAGTCCGGCAAGGGCCCATCCAGGCGCAGTTCGGCGGTGTCCATGTCCCAGATAAAAAAGCGGTTGCCCCGCGGTGCCGTCAACGCCACCAGGCGCAGTTCGCTGTGCACCGCCACGCTGGCGGTGTAGTGCCCCATCGCCTGCAACTGCTCATCGGCCACCGGGAACGCCTTGAACGGCTGCCCCGGGCGCTTGATCGCCAGCAACTCGGAACGCTCCTGGGACGGGCCCATGAACTGCTGCCCGGTGAGGATGGTGCCATCGCTGGCAATACCCATGTGCCGCACGCTGTTCATCTGCTGGCCCAGGGTTTCCTTGCTGATCAGGCTGCCATCGCGGCGCATCAGCACCAGGCTCGGCTCCATGGCGTTGAGGTTCATCTCCACCCGGCTTTCGGCTTCGGTGCGAATGCCACCGTTGGCCACGATCAGCGTCTCGCCGTCGGGCATCCACGAGACTTGATGCGGGCCGATGCCGTGAGTGGATATCTCGCCGCTGTGCACCAGCCGCTCACCTTCGAACTTATACACACCCAACAGGCCGCGGCCAGGGTCGGAGGTGTCGTTCTCGGTGGCGTACAGCCAGTCACCGCTCTTGTGGATCACCGCATGGCCATAGAAATGGCGGTTGGCGTTCGAGGTGATGGTTTGCAGCAGCCTGCCATCGCGCAGGTCGATCAGGTAGCTCTCGGTGCCCGGGCGACGGGCGACGAACAGCGCAATCGGCAATGTCGGATGGTTGATGATGTCATGGCAGCGCTGGCCGACCTGGGTGGCAAATACCGGCTTGCCGTCCAGGCGATAGCCGACAGCGTAGTGCTTGCCGTCGGCATCATCACGCGCCGACAGCAGCAGCTGGCCTTTGTCTTTGTGCTTGAACAGCGTCCAGCCACCCAAGGTGATAGCGCTGAGCAGCACGCTGCCCACCGCCAAAGCCTGTCGCCTGAGCATCATCAGTCACCGTCGTTGGCGTTAAAGCCCAGTTGTACGCCCAGCGCCTTGGCCAGTTCGCCTTCATGCAGGCGGTGGACTACGTTGAGGCTGTCGTAGATGTCGTTGAGTTGCTGGCGCCCGGCGTCGTCGTTCAACAGTTCGTTGAGGGTGCGCTGGTTGCTGGCGAACAGTTTCAGGGACGCTGCGTAGGCGGCGTCGATTTTCTCGGCCAGTGGCTTCTGGTCCGCCGGCAGCAGGCCACGCAGGCCTTTGTTATCGACGCCTACCCATACGGTTTGAGCGGCGGCAAGGCTGGCTTCCAGGCTTTGCAGGGACGACTGGCTGCGCCAGGCATCGGCCTGGAACGGTTGCGGGATGCCTTTGGTCTGGCGGCCCATTGGGGTGCCGAGCTTTTTCTTCAGGGTGTCCAGGGCGGTCACTTGCACGCGCAGCAGGTCGGCGATGGCTTCGTGGGAATCAGCGTAGCGCTGGTTCGGAAACTTGGTCATCTGCGCGAGCATGCCGTCGGTGCTGTTCCAACTCGCCAGGATCTCTTCGGCCAGGACTTTCTGGCGTTCACCGATCGCCATCAGCAACGGGCAATAGCGCGCTTTCTGGGCGTCGTCGGCGACGTCAGGCTTGGCGTCGTAGAGGATGTATTCGTAGGCCGACAGGCCTTGCACCACCACGCTGGATTTCGCCAGGGCCGCGGCGTCGATCTGCGGCTGGGCGCTGACCAGTTGCTCGACCTGGCGGCCGACCAGGTTCTTCTTGTCTGGCCAGAACTGCACCTGCCACGCCCGGTTGCCTTCGGCCAGCGGGCCAATCAGCAGCGGTTGCAGCTCGGCCCAGGCTTTTTGTGCGTGCAGGAAGTCAGCGCGGGCGGTGTCCAGGCTTTCTTTGCCTTGGCAGTAGGCCAGGGCGCTGACGGCCAACTGACGGTCGGCCTCAACCCAGCGGCTATAGGTTGGCAGGATCACTTGCTTGGCGATGGCTGCCGAGGTCACTGCTTGCGGGTCTTGGGGCGAGCAAGCGCCCAAGGCCAGGGCGGCGAGGCTGGTGAACAACAACTTGGGACGAAACATGTCGAGCTCCCTTCTGTAAGTGGGGCAAAGCTTATAAAGAATTCAGGAACGCCAGCAACGCGGCACGTTGCTCGGCATTGAACGACAACACATGTTGCTGCGCCGCTTGGGCTTCACCGCCATGCCACAGCACGGCTTCAAGCAGGTTGCGGGCGCGGCCGTCATGCAGGAACTGGGTGTGGCCACTCACGGTTTGCGTCAGGCCGATGCCCCACAGCGGCGGGGTGCGCCAGTCGCGGCCGGTGGCTTTGAATTCGCTACGGTTGTCGGCCAGGCCTTCGCCCATATCGTGCAGCAGCAGGTCGCTGTAAGGGCGAATCACCTGGTTGGCCAGTTCAGGTTCGGCGGCGTTGGCGGCCGTGGTGAACGTAGGTTTGTGACAGCCCTGGCAACCGGCCTGGTAGAACAGGTTCTTGCCGGCCAGCACTTGTGGCGTATCAACGTCCCGACGGGCGGGCACCGCGAGGTTGCGGGTGTAGAACAGCACCAGGCGCAGGATGTTATCGCTGACTTCCGGCTCACCCTCGGGGCCATTACCGTTGGGCGCCTGCTTGCAGGCCACTTGGGCGTCGGTGCAGTCATCGAAGGGTCTCAGGGACGTGGTGAGGCCCATATCACCAGAAAATGCGTGAACGTTTTGTTGATTGAGGTTGGGCTGCCCGGCTTTCCAGCCAAAACGCCCGAGGACAGTTTTGTTCTGGGCGTCATCCCAGACCCAATTGGCGCGGCCCACGATGGCCTCTTTGTCGGCGGTCTCGGGGTTAGTGTTGCGCAGGATATCGGCATCGCTGATCGCTTCGAGCAGGCCCAGGCCGATCATCGGCGGGGCGATACGCGCCGAGAAGCGTGTGTCGGGGTGCATCGGGCCGTAACCGAGTTGGGTGATCTGCAGGTCGGGCTTGCGTAATTCAACGATCGTGCCGTCGTTGAACCTGACGTTGACCGGTGTGTAGTCGACCCGCACCTTGCCTTCCGGCGCGACGCCGGGCACGGCCATGTCCTGGAGTTGCCCGCCGTAGACCGGCTCGGGCACCACGCCGATCTGTTCGATGAGCTTAGCGTAAGGCTGAGCATCCGGGATGGACAGGCGCACCAGCATCGACACGGCATTGGGCGCGTCGGGCAGTGGCGGGTGGCCACGGCCATCCTTGATATGGCAGTTCTGGCAGGCGTTGGTATTGAACAGTGGGCCCAGGCCATCGCGCGCCGTGGTGGTGGACGGCGCAATCACCCACGGGTTGCGAAAGAAGCTGTTGCCGACGCTGAAATCCAGGCGCCGCGTGGGCGCCAGGTTGGCCGAGGGCAGGGAGAAGGCATTCTGGTCGCGCTTGTTGACCGTCGCCGCGCCACCAGCCCGCGATTCACCCGGCTCTGCTTTGGTGAAGCGAGGGGCGTCATCGCAAGCAGTCAGGCTTAAAGCCATCAACGCTGCTGGCAGGTATAAAAGCGCACGGAACATCGAGATTCCTGGACGAGGGCAGAAAATTAAGGCGCAAAGTCTAACAGGGCAGGGCAGATTGAATAAGAGCAATTATCGTTTGGTGGCATCCCGATTCTTTCCCGTTAGAATGACCGCACATTTTTTTATGGAGGTGGCCAATGCAGGCTCTCGACGCTTTGCTCAACCGTGTTTCCGTGCCCCGTTTGCTCGACCCGGCACCGACCCAGGAGCAGCGCGACCTGCTGTTCGCCGCCGGCATGCGCGCGCCCGATCACGGCCAACTGCGGCCGTGGCGTTTCCTTACCGTGGAAGGTGCAGCGCGTGAGCAGATGGGCACGCTGTTGGCCGAAGCCGCCCGCCTGCAGGACGCCGACGCACCGCAAGCCGCCATCGATAAAGCCCAGAACGGCCCGCTGCGTGCGCCGCTGGTGGTGGTGGTGATTGCACGCTTGCAAGAGCACTTCAAAGTGCCCAAGTCCGAGCAATTGCTGGCCGCCGCCTGTGCGGCCCACGGCATTCTGCTGGCGGCGTATGCCCAGGGTATTGGTGCGGTGTGGCGTACCGGCGAATTGTCCTACTCGGCCCATGTCGCCAAAGGCCTGGGGCTGGCGGCGAATGAAGAAGTGATTGGTTTTCTCTACCTGGGCACGCCGCAGAACCCGCCGCGTACGGCGCCGAAGGAAGACCTGACGCCGTTCGTCCAGGCCTGGCCCGGCCGGTAATTCACCACCATTCTGCTCTATCTCTGTAGGAGCGAGCTTGCTCGCGAAGAACTCAAAGGCGCCGCGTTTATTCAGGAAGCACGCGTTATCGTTGACGTTTTTCGCGAGCAGGCTCGCTCCTACAGGAATCAATGTTTTCAGAACCGAGTCAGACCCTGAACTGATCCATCAACTTCATCTGCTGGCTGGCCAACGCATTGAGCTGGCTGCTGATCGCCGCTGACTCGGTAGCCTGGCCGGTGAGGGTTTCAGTCACGGTGCGAATCGCCGAGACGTTGCGGTTGACCTCTTCGGCCACCGCGCTCTGCTGTTCGGCCGCGCTGGCGATTTGCAGGTTCATGTCGCTGATCACGGTGACCGCGTCGCTGATCTTGCCCAGGGCTTGCACGGCTTGATGGATCTGCCCGGCATTGCTCTGCGCCTGATGCTGGCTGGAGTGCATGGTCGCCACTACGCCCCGGGTGCCGCTCTGGATACGCTCGATCACCAGGCGGATTTCTTCCACCGAGTCCTGGGTGCGCTTGGCCAGGTTACGTACTTCGTCGGCCACCACCGCAAAACCACGCCCGCTTTCCCCAGCGCGTGCCGCCTCAATCGCCGCATTCAACGCCAGCAGGTTGGTCTGTTCGGCAATGCTGCGGATCACCTCCAGCACTGAACCGATTTGCTCGCTGTTGACCGCCAGGGCTTCGACCTCGCCCACGGCTTTGCTGACTTCGTCGGCCAGCGTGGTGATATCGCGGGTGCTCTGCTCGATGATCGACATGCCTTCGCGTGCCGACTGGTCGGCGCCGCGTGCCGCGCTGGCGGCATTGGAGGCGCTATTGGCCACGTCGTGGGCGGTGGCGCTCATTTCGTTCGACGCGGTGGCGACCTGGTCGATTTCACGGAACTGCACCTGCATGCCTTCGCTGGTCTGGCGCGCAATGGCGGACGACTGATCAGCCGTCCCGCGGGCTTCGGTGATGCTTTGCTTGATCTGCGCAATGGTCGGCTGCAGCTTGTCGAGGAAGCGATTGAACCAGTTCACCAACTCGCCCAATTCGTCTTTCTTGGCGTAGGCCAGGCGCTGGGTGAGGTCGCCGTCACCACTGGCGATGTCCTTGAGCATGGCGGCCACGCTATTGATAGGGCGGGTCACGCCAGTAGCGGTCAGCCAGACCAGCAGCAAGCCCAGCAGGCCAGCGGCGGCGGCCACCAGCAGGGCTTTGAGCGTGCCCGTGGCCTGGGCCTCGTCGAGCAAGGCTTGGAGTTTTTCGTTGTCGGCCAGCATCACCGCTTTGGGCAGCTTGATCACCACGCCCCAGGATTTGGCACCGGCAATCGGCTTGAGCGGGTACACGGCACGAATGGTGTCGTCCTGTTCGCGGATCACCGGGCGGTCATTGGCGAGCAATTGCACGATCTCCTTGCCTTCGGCACCGATGCTGTCGATCAAGTTCTTGCCGACTTTGCCCGGCTCGCCGCTGTAGGCGGCGATCAGGCCGCTGCTGGACAGAATCTCCAGGTGGGCGCCGCCGTTGAACAGGTCTTTTTGCGCGGCATCGGTGGTCGCTTGCAGGGCGGCGAGGGCGATGTCTACGCCGACCACACCGATGACGTTGCCGTCGATGATCAGCGGCAGGGAAATGGTGGTCATCAGTACTGGCTTGTCGGCCACCGTGTCTTCGTAAGGGTCCAGCAGGCAAGTGCTGCGCGTGTCCCGTGGGCAGGTGTACCAGATGTTGTAGGGCGTGCCGCTGAGGTTGAGGGTGGTCTTGGTCAGGTCATCTTCGACCATGACGGTGTTCAGGCTTTCGCCGCCCGCCCGGCTCCAGTAGCTGGAGAACCGTCCTTTTTCGTTGGAGACGCGCGCCTTGTCGGCGATGAATTCGCTGTCCTTGCCATCCAGCCCGTTGGGTTCGAACGACAACCAGATGCCCAGCACCTTGTTGTTGCGCTCGAACGCGGTTTTGACGCTGCGGTTGAGTTCTTCACGCAGGGCTCCGGCTTCAAGGGAGCGCTGGGTGCCCAACTGACGCAGGTCTTTGATCTGGTCGGCAAGGGCGGTGATTACCAGCAGGTTTTCGCCGAAGGTCTTCTGCAGTTGCGTGGCCTGTTCGGCCGCTTTGGATTGCAGCAGTTGCTCCACGCTGGCGGTGAGCATTCGTGAGCTTGAATCGCTGACCAGTCGATCGTTCTGGTTGGTGTTGTAGATATTGATGCCGACCACCAGTGCAATCACACCCAGCAGACACAGGCCGGACAGCAACACGATTTTCAAGCGGATGGAGAGGGTGTCGAACATAGGTTCACTCACGAATGGACTTGTTGGAATGCACGCAAACGCGCCAAGTCCCTTCAGCGTCATGCCTGAAACATCGGCGTCACAAATCAATTCATGAGAAATAGGCGATGAGCGGTAGGAAAACGCCTACACGCCGCCTTAGACGGGCCGGGCCAGCTGTTCGGGGCGGGACCAGATCCACAGGTTGCCCAGGCTCATCCCGGCAATCGCCAGGTACACCGGCCAGCCGTGATCGAGCATCACCAGCATCAACACGGCGCACAGCAACATGCTCACGGTGGCGCTGACCTTGGCGCGGCGGGCGATGATCTTGCCATTGCGCCAGTTGGACAGGATCGGCCCGAACAGGCGGTGGTTTTCCAGCCAGGCGCTGAGGCGCGGCGAGCTTTTGGTGGCGGCCCAGGCGGCGAGCAGGATGAATTCGGTGGTGGGCAACCCCGGTATCACAATCGCCACCAGGCCGATCCCCAGGCTGACGTAGGCCAGCAGGCCGAAGAGAAGCTGGGCGATTTTGGAGGAGGATTGGGGTTTGCCGGTCATGCTGCAGTTTTCTGGTGGGAAGGTTTACACATTATCAGCCATTAAATGCACTCAACTGTGGGAGCTGGCTTGCCTGCGATAGCGGTGTATCAGGTTAGACATCTGGAGCTGGCCCACCGCCATCGCAGGCAAGCCAGCTCCCACATTGAACCGCTGTCTACCGGAACACTTACGCCAGTTCTGGGGCGCTAGCGTACGCCTGTTCCAGCAACACGGTGAAGCGCACAAACGCATCAATCGCGCCTTTTTCCACGGCGGCCTCTTCCTCGACGCTGAATGTCAGGCCGTCGAGGGTGCGGGTGAAGCTCTTCCAGCCCTCGGCGCGACCACCGGCTGGCTCGCCCAGGTGGCGCGCACCGAAGGTCTCGCTCAGGCCCAGGCCCACGGCGCGCTTGATCAGGAACGCAGCGCCCAGCTTGGAGCCTTCGGAGACGAACAGCCAGCCCAAAGCTTCGGCTTTGCTGGGGTTGTTCACCGCGCCGGCAACCGGGGCCGGGATTTCGGTGTCCAGGTCTGCCAGGTCGAGCTTGGCCGCTTCGGCGCGGCAGCGGGCGGCCAGGTCCGGGATAATCTGGTTCAGCTCGGCATCGTTGTACAGGGCCACCAGTTCCGATTGGAACAGGTACTGCGCCACGACGAAACGGGCAAAGTTGGCTTGGGTTTCGAACGGCGCGTGAGCCTTCACCAATGCATCGAGCTTGGTGTGCGGCTCGTTGGTGATCTGGTTCAGGCGCTGGGAGCGCAGGCTTGGGCGTTCTGCGGTGGAAGAAGCGGTCATGAAAAAAGTCCTTGAGAAGAGAAACGCCTGGGTGCCCTTAAAGAGAGCTGTTATCAACTAGACGAACAAGAAGACGCGGCACAGTAAAAAATCCTCACCTCGCCGCAGATGCATGGGCGGCGAAGTGAAGCGCATGGGTCAGATGTCCCAGATCACGTTGATCGCAAAGTTGCGACCGGGCTGGGTCAGGCGGTCGAGGTTGGCTGGGCCGGTCACACCGGCCTCGCCGACGCTGTCGTAGCTGCGCACGTCATCCCAGTTCCAGTACTTCTTGTCGGTGAGGTTGTAGAGGCCACCGTTGACGGTCACGTCTTTGCTCACCTTGTAGTAGGCGGTCAGGTCGAGGATGCCGAAGCCCGGGGTCTTGAACGGGCCATCGGTGCCGCCGTCGGGCGCGTGGAAGGTCGTGCTGTCGACGCGGTCCTGTTTCTTCACCACAGTCCAGCTCACCAAGCCACCGTAGTTGTCCTGGTCGTAGCCCAGGCCAAACACGCCCTTGAGCGGGTTGACGCTGTTCAGCGGCTCGCCATTGTCGTCGTTGCGACCGTAGGTGTAGGCAACCGAGCCCTGGGTATACAGGCCCTTCGGCGCGCCGAAGGTATCCAGATTCAGGCGGCCCTTGGCTTCCACGCCCTTGATGGTGGCGCGTTTGATATTGACCGCCTGGAACTGCTCCACGGTGCCGCCGACCACGGCGTTGTCTTCGTCGATAAAGTCACGGTACTTGTTGTAGTACACCGCGATATCGAAGGAGCCTTCGTCGAATTTGCCGCGAATCCCGGTTTCGATGCCTTTGCTGGTTTCCGGCTTGAGGTCGGGGTTGGGTTCGACGGTGTAGCCGATGTTGAGGTTTTCGAAGCGACCGTACAGGGCCTTGGCCGACGGCGTGCGGAAGCCCTCGGCGTATTGGCCGAACCAGGTGTAGTTGTCGGTCAGGGCGTAGGTGAGGCCGAACTTGGGCGTGACGCGGTTCCAGGTTTTGTCCTTGCCGTCGACGGCGTACTCGCCGGTCGGGTTGACGGTATTGAGGAACTCCTGGGTCAGCTTGGGCTTGAGCCGGGTGTAGTCATAACGCACGGCGGGCAGGAAGGTCCATTTGTCCCAGGTGATCTGGTCCTGGGCGAACAGCGAGTAGGTGTTGATGGTCGGGTCGGGGAAGTCGCTGGCCTTCTTCACGCTGTCGCCAGCTGATGGGCTGGGCCCGCCGATGGCGGTGCAGCCGGCGCCAATGGCCAGGCACGAGGCCGAGCCTTCGCGTGAGCCGGTGACTTTCTGCTGCTTGAGGGTGGTGCCGTAGGTGACCTGGTGGTCGGTTTCACCCAGGCTGAAAGCCTTGTCCAGCTGAGCGTCGAAGACCCACTGTTTCTCTTCGTAAAGCGTGTCGCGGGTACGCAGGACGCGACGGCCGGCCTGGTAGATTTCGGCGGTGGTCTGGTCGGTCTTGGCGATCTGGTAGTTGAGGCTGGTCTTGATGCGGTCGGCAATCGGCGACTCCAGGGCGAAGGTGTTTTCCAGGCCGAAGCGCTCGCGGGTAATAGTGTCGTTACCGCGACGGTCGCGGTACAGGTTCATGCCCCGGCCACCGATGAACGGGCCACCCACGGCGTTTTTCAGATTGACGTCGCGGTCATCCTTGAACTTCTCGTAGGTCAGGCCCAAACGGTTGTCATCGCCATAGTTCCAGCCCAGCTTGGCCAGCACGTTGGTGGTGCGTGCATCTTCCGGATTGGCGCCGGTACGGGCCAGGCCGGTGGCGTTGTTGCCGTCGTAGGATTCGGTTTCGTGGCCATTGCGCTGGCTCAGGTGCAGCAAACCGTCGAAGTCCTGCACACGCCCGGCGAAGGTGCCGGAGGTCAGCCAGCTCTCGTCGGCGGAGCTGTAGCCGGTCTTCAGGCGGGCGCCAACGTCCTGGCCTGGCTTGATGATGTCGTCCGGGTCGAGGGTGAAATAACTCACCGCGCCGCCGATGGCGCTGCTGCCATACAGGGCCGAGGCCGGGCCGCGCAGGATCTCCACGCGCTTGACGATTTCGGGGTCGACGTAATTGCGGCGGGTCTTGGCGTAAGGGCCGTTGAAGAAGTTGTCCGGCACTTCGACGCCATCCACCTGGGTGAGGACGCGGTCGCCGTCTATACCGCGAATGTTGTAGCCGGCGTTACCCGAGCGCGTACCGGCACCGCCGACGGAGACGCCGGGTTCGTAGCGCACCAGTTCACGGATGTTGTTGACGTTCTGGCGGTCCAGTTCCTGGCGGTCGTGCACGCTGACGGTGCTCGGTACGCTGTTCACATCCTGTTCGTTACGGGTGGCGCTGATGGTCACCTGTTGCAGGGCGAGGGCACTGCCGGCGCTACGTTTTTCCAGCACGATATTGTTGCTGCCCAGTTTGCGATAGCTCAGGTTGGTCCCCACCAACAGCCGGTCCAGGGCTTTTTCCGCTGGCAGCGGGCCGCGTACGCCCGGGGACGACACGCCCTGGCCCAGTTCGGCCGGCAGGCCGACTTGCCAGCCGGTCACGGCGGTAAAGGCGTTTAGCGCCGACACCAGTGGCTGCTGTTCGATGCTGAAGGTGTAATTGGCGTGGCTGCGAGCGGCAGGTTCGGCGGCGCTGGCGCTCATGATGGGCGCGCCAGCCAGCAGGATCGCGGCGGTCAGCAAGGACAAAACGGGCGAAGCAGACCGGCGGTTGAAACGAGAGGACATCGAGAGCGCTCCGGGATACGAATCTTATAGTTGCGAACCGAACCAAATAGGAATCAGTTGCATTGGCTATAACGAGACGTATCGCCGGTTAACATCGAGTAAAAATAATTCTCATTTAGTTCAGGATCACCAGCGCCGGGTACTCCGACAGCTTGGCCGAGGTGATGTGAGCCAGGGAGCGCACCACGTCCAGGGGCTGGTCGAGGCGATAGTTTCCGGTGACGGCGACGCTGGCCAACTGCTCGTTGTTGTTGACGATCCAGCCTGGGTAATAGCGACGCAACTCAGCCAGCACTTCGCTCAGCGGGCAGTTTTCGAACACCAGCCGGCCCTGCACCCAGGCCAGGTCCTTGCTGGGGTCGAGCTTGGCCGGTTGGCCGAAACCCTTGGGGCCGATGCGGATGCTTTCACCGGCGCTCAGGCGCACGCGGGCATCGTCGAACGTGTTGCTCAGGTCGACATCGCCGCGCTGCACTTGAACCTGGGCTTCGCCATTGAGGTAGCGCACGGCAAAGGCGGTGTCACGCACGCTGGCGCGCACCGGGCCGGCGTCGATCTCCAGGGGTAGGCCACGGCTGGGCGCTATCTCAAAGAACGCTTCGCCCTGGTACAGGCGGGCAATGCGCTGGTGGCCCTTGAGGCTGCTGGAAAATGCCGAGTTGGTGTTCAGCAGCACCTTGGAGCCATCGTCCAGCTGCAGGCGCTGGCGCTCGCCCACCACCGTCAGATGGTCGGCCTGCAAACGCACCGGCAGGTTGCTGAAACTGAACAGGCTGACCAGCAACACGGCGGCGGTGGCCAAGGGTTTCCAGTGCGGTTTGATCCGGCGCCAGCCGCTGGGCTTGCGCGGTGCGGCGAGGGCCACGGCGGCGCTGTGTACCGGCGCGTCACCCCAGGCAGCCTGGGCCTTGCTGAAGGCGTGGACATGCGCCGGGTCCTGGGCCAGCCAGGCGTCGAACGCGGCCTGCTGCCCAGGTTGTGGGCACTGCAAGGCGATCAGCCAATCGAGGGCTTGGTCCATGGCCGCGTCTTGCAACACCTCATGAGCCAACGCATGGGGGCGCAGTTTATTCGGGTCCGTCACGGTGTTCCTCGGGTCTTCGCCACGTTCTATTCATTTTTCCTACAGCTTGGATCGACGCCTCTGTCGGGTGAAGCTTAAGGCTGATCCAGCCGTTCGGCCACACCCACACAGATAGCCATGATCAATTTGAGTTCCTTTTGCACCGTGCTCAAGGACACACCCAACTGGTCGGCAATCTCCTGATAGCTGCAACCGTGCAGGCGGCTGAGGATGAAAATCCGCTGCTGGCGGGCACTCAACTGGCCGAGGCTGACACTCAGGTGCTCCAGCAGTTGCTCGGCCTGGGTGGCTTCCTCCGGCGTGCTGGCCGGCGCGGCGACGCTTTGCAGCACATCCAGCGGGACATCCTCCTGCAGGGTACGCGCCTGAATCCTGCGCGAACGCAAGTGATCCAGCGCCAGGTTGCGGGCTGTCTGGTAGACAAAAGGTTCAAGGTGGTCGATTGGCCGCTCGCTCAGGGCCCGAGTCACGCGCAGGTAGGTTTCCTGCAACAGGTCCTCGGCGGTGCTGTGGTTGTGCACCATGCGTTGCAGGGTTCGTAGCAGGATCACCCGTTGGGTGAGGAAGACGTGGTTGAAGCGAGATTGGCTCACAGTGATACCAGACCGATTTGCAGTGAATGATAATGCTTATCATCAACTGAAATGGCAAGTGGCACTTTGAGATGCCTTGAAGATTGTGTGGGAGCCAGGCTTATGTGGGAGCTGGCTTGCCTGCGATAGCATCACCTCGGTTTGACTGAATGACCGAGTCGCCTGCATCGCGGGCAAGCCCGGCTCCCACAAAAGCCAGTTCACACACAAGCCAGTTCACACAATCCAGCCCGGGGATTACTCGGCGTTACACAGCGCCAGGCAGTTATCCAGCATACGGTTGGAGAAACCCCACTCGTTGTCGTACCACGCCAGCACTTTGAGCAATTTACCGCTGACCTTGGTGTGATTGGCGTCGAAGATCGACGACAGCGGGTTATGGTTGAAGTCGCTGGAAACCAGCGGCAGGGTGCTGTAGCCGAGGATCTTCGAATGCTGGCTGGCATGTTTGAGCAGGGCGTTGACCTCATCGGCCGTGGCTTCTTTCTTGAGCTGCACGGTGAGGTCTACCAGCGACACGTTGATCACCGGTACACGCACCGCCATGCCGGTCAGCTTGCCTGCCAGTTCCGGCAGCACCAGGCCCACCGCTTCAGCGGCGCCGGTCTTGCTCGGGATCATGTTCTGGGTGGCCGAACGCGCGCGGTACGGGTCGGTGTGGTAGACGTCGGTGAGGTTCTGGTCGTTGGTGTAGGCGTGGATGGTGGTCATCAACCCGCTTTCGATGCCCAGCTCGCGATGCAGGACCTGAGCCACTGGCGCCAGGCAGTTGGTGGTGCACGACGCGTTGGAAATGATCTGGTGGGATTGACGCAAAATGTCATGGTTTACGCCGTAGACCACCGTGGCGTCCGCGCCTTTGGCCGGGGCGGAGATGATCACCTTGCGCGCGCCGGCGCTAATATGGGCGGCAGCCTTGTCACGGTCGGTGAACAGGCCGGTGCATTCGAACACCACGTCGATCTTGTGCGCAGCCCACGGCAGGTCGGCGGGGTTGCGAATGGCACTCACGGCAATCCGGTCACCATTGACGGTCAGGCTTTCCTGATCGTGGGCAACCTCTGCGTCGAAAGTGCCGTGTACGGTGTCGTACTTGAGCAGGTGGGCATTGATCGAGCTGTCGCCCAAATCGTTGATGGCGACGATCTGCAGATCCTGGCGATAGCCTTGGGTATACAGTGCGCGCAGGACATTACGGCCGATACGGCCAAAACCATTGATTGCGATTCGAAGAGTCATCGGAAAGTGCCTGTCGTCGATTTGTTGTAAGAATTACAAGATTATTCGCATAAAAATAGAAAACAAGCCTTTTTAGTGGCAATATTTTGTTCAATCTACAACGAGTGACCTGAATCAACTGGTCCGATGATCCAAACGACCCCCTGCCATCCCATGAGCCGTGGGCGTTTGATCAGCATAGACTCTCAGGTCGCCACATCCGTTAGCCTGGAGTTCTATACATGCATCCCCGCGTTCTTGAGGTCACCGAACGGCTTATCGCCCGCAGCCGCGCCACCCGCGAGGCTTACCTTGCGCTCATTCGCGGCGCAGCCAGCGACGGTCCGATGCGCGGCAAGCTGCAATGCGCCAACTTCGCCCACGGCGTGGCCGGTTGCGGCACCGAAGACAAAAACAGCCTGCGCATGATGAATGCCGCCAACGTGGCAATTGTTTCTTCTTATAACGACATGCTTTCGGCGCATCAGCCCTACGAGCATTTCCCCGAACAAATCAAAAAGGCCCTGCGCGAAGTCGGCTCGGTCGGCCAGTTCGCCGGCGGCACCCCCGCCATGTGCGACGGCGTGACCCAGGGCGAGCCTGGCATGGAGCTGAGCCTGCTCAGCCGTGAAGTCATCGCCATGTCCACGGCGGTAGCGCTGTCCCACAACATGTTCGACGCCGCGCTGATGCTGGGCATCTGCGACAAGATCGTTCCTGGTCTGATGATGGGCGCGCTGCGCTACGGCCATTTGCCGATGATCTTCGTGCCGGGCGGGCCGATGCCGTCGGGTATCTCCAATAAGCAGAAGGCCGATGTGCGCCAGCGCTACGCCGAAGGCAAGGCCAGCCGCGAAGAACTGCTGGAATCGGAGATGAAGTCCTACCACAGCCCCGGCACCTGCACCTTCTACGGCACCGCCAACACCAACCAGTTGCTGATGGAAGTCATGGGCCTGCACTTGCCCGGCGCTTCGTTCGTCAACCCGTACACGCCACTGCGCGATGCGTTGACCCGCGAAGCCGCGCACCAGGTCACGCGCTTGACCAAGGCCAATGGCAACTTCACGCCCATTGGCGAGATTGTCGACGAGAAGTCCATCGTCAACTCCATCGTCGCACTCAACGCCACCGGCGGTTCCACCAACCACACCCTGCACATGCCGGCCATCGCCATGTCGGCAGGCATCATCCTGACCTGGCAGGACATGGCCGACCTCTCCGAGGTGGTGCCGACCCTGTCCCACGTGTATCCAAACGGCAAGGCCGACATCAACCACTTCCAGGCGGCGGGCGGTATGTCGTTCCTGATCCGCGAATTGCTGGAGGCCGGCCTGCTCCACGAAGACGTCAACACCGTGGCCGGCAAGGGCCTGAGCCGCTATATCCAGGAACCTTTCCTGGTGGATGGCGAACTGGTCTGGCGCGACGGCCCGATCGAAAGCCTCGACGAAACCATCCTGCGCCCGGTGGCCCGTGCGTTCTCGCCGGAAGGCGGCCTACGCGTGATGGAAGGCAACCTCGGCCGTGGCGTGATGAAGGTTTCGGCGGTAGCGCCAGAGCATCAGGTGGTCGAAGCGCCGGCGGTGGTGTTCCAGGACCAGCAGGACCTGGCCGATGCCTTCAAGGCCGGCCTGCTAGAAAAAGACTTCGTTGCGGTGATGCGCTTCCAGGGGCCGCGCTCCAATGGCATGCCCGAATTGCACAAGATGACCCCGTTTCTGGGCGTGTTGCAGGACCGTGGTTTCAAAGTGGCGCTGGTGACAGACGGGCGAATGTCCGGCGCGTCGGGTAAGATCCCTGCCGCGATCCACGTCAACCCCGAAGCCCAGAGCGGCGGGCCGCTGGCGCGGGTCCAGGATGGCGATATCATCCGTGTGGATGGCGTTACCGGCACCCTGGAGCTTAAGGTGGACGCCGAAGTATTTGCAGCGCGCACGCCTGCCACGGGCCTGTTGGGCAATAACGTGGGGGCCGGTCGCGAGCTGTTTGCATTCATGCGCTTGGCCGCAAGCTCCGCAGAGCAGGGCGCCAGCGCCTTTACCTCTGCCTTGGAGACGCTTAAGTGAAGCTTGCGCTGGTCGGTGACATCGGGGGGACTAACGCCCGTTTTGCGTTATGGCGGGATCAGGAGCTGCATTCGATCCGCGTGCATGCCACGGCGGATCACGGCAGCCCTGAAGAGGCGATCAAGCTCTACCTCAAAGAGGAAGGCCTGCAAATCGGCGACATCGGTGCGGTGTGCCTGTCGGTGGCCGGGCCGGTGAGCGGCGATGAATTCAAGTTCACCAACAACCACTGGCGCCTGAGCAAAACCGCGTTTTGCCAGGCCCTGCAGGTGGATGAACTGTTGCTGGTCAATGATTTTTCGGCCATGGCCCTGGGCATGACCCGGCTCAAGCCCGACGAATTTCGCGTGGTCTGCGAAGGCGCGCCAGAGCCCTTGCGCCCGGCCGTGGTGATCGGCCCGGGCACTGGCCTTGGCGTCGGCACCTTGCTGGACCTCGGCGCAGGCCGTTGGGCAGCGCTGCCGGGGGAGGGTGGGCATGTCGACCTGCCCCTGAGCAGCCCACGGGAAACCCAGCTGTGGCAACACATCTACAGCGAGATCGGGCATGTCAGCGCCGAAACCGCGTTGAGCGGTGGTGGCCTGCCGCGGCTGTACCGGGCGATTTGTGCGGTGGATGGGCATGAGCCGGTGCTGGACACCCCCGAAGCCATCACGGCGGCGGGCCTGGCCGGTGACCCGGTGGCCATGGAAGTATTGGACCAGTTCAGCATCTGGCTGGGCCGGGTGGCGGGTAACAACGTGCTGACCACGGGCGGGCGTGGCGGTGTGTATATCGTGGGCGGTGTGATACCGAGGTTTGCCGACTTCTTTATCACCAGCGGTTTCGCCAAAAGCTTTGCGGATAAAGGCTGCATGAGCGACTACTTCAAGGGTATTCCAGTGTGGTTGGTGACGGCGCCGTATTCCGGGCTGACTGGGGCGGGTGTGGCGCTTGAGCAAGCCTTTGCATAGGTCATAATGGCACCATCGCAGGCAAGCCAGCTCCCACCGTCTGGAATGCATTCCAAGTGTGGGAGCTGGCTTGCCTGCGATGGCGGCCTAAAGGGCACCCAATGATTTAAGCCAGGCCATAACAACAAGGAGGCCCCCGTGAGCGTAATCAGTAAATCCATTCTCCTCGTCGACGACGACCAGGAAATCCGCGAATTGCTGCAAACTTACCTCAGTCGCGCCGGCTTCCAGGTCCGTGGCGTGTCCGACGGGGCGGGGTTCCGCCAGGCCATGAACGAGGCACCCTGTGACCTGGTCATCCTCGATGTGATGTTGCCAGACGAAGACGGCTTCAGCCTGTGCCGCTGGATCCGCCAGCACCCGCGCCAGGCGCAGGTGCCGATCATCATGCTCACCGCCAGTTCCGACGAAGCCGACCGCGTGATCGGCCTGGAACTGGGCGCCGATGACTATATCGGCAAGCCGTTCAGCCCCCGCGAGTTGCAGGCGCGCATCAAGGCATTGCTGCGCCGCTGCCAGTTCGGCCAGGAGCGCAGCAGTGGCGGCGATGTGTGGGTGTTCGATGAGTGGCGCCTGGATATGATCAGCCACCGCTTGTTTCATGTGGACGGTGAAGAGGTGATTCTCTCCGGTGCCGACTTTGCCCTGCTCAAGTTGTTTCTCGACCACCCGCAGCAGATTCTCGACCGTGACACCATCGGCAACGCCACCCGTGGCCGCGACCTGATGCCCTTGGACCGTATCGTCGACATGGCCGTCAGCCGCCTGCGCCAGCGCCTGCGCGACACCGAGAAACCTCCGCGGCTGATCCGCACCGTGCGCGGCAGCGGCTATCAACTGGCAGCCAGCGTGGTTGCCGGCAATGCCCACTGAACCGCTGATCGAACGCCGGCGCCGCTTGCCGGTACCCCGCTCGCTGCTGGGGCGCATGTTATTGCTGACCTTGCTGGCGGTGTTGTTCGCCCAGGCGCTGTCCAGCGTGATCTGGGTGTCGCAATTGCGCGCCACCCAGCTTGAGGGCCTGGTCACCAGCGCCCGCAGCCTCGCGCATTCAATGACCGCCAGCGTGAGTTACTTCCGGTCGCTGCCGGTGGCCTATCGCCCGTTGGTGCTGGACCAATTGCGCAGCATGGGTGGCACGCGTTTTGTGGTGACCCTCAACGATCGTCCGCTGGACATGCAAATACTGCCCGAAACCCCGCGCAAACAAGCGGTGCTGGTGGCGGTGGATGAAGTGCTGCGCCAGACCCTGGGCGCCGACGTGCATATCTCGGTAGAGTTCGTCAGCGCCGAAGACCTGCGCATCTTCAATGCCGGCCTGAAGCTCGACGAACTGCCACGCTCCTGGGCCCATTACGCGCTGACCCTGGAGCCGGTGAACCCGCCGGTGCTGGTCACCCAGATTCAACTGGCGCCCGGCGAATGGCTGTACATCGCCTCGCTGTTGCCCGAACCCTACACCAGCCTGGAAGAACAGGGCCTGCCGTCCCAGCAGGTGTGGTTCATCGTGCTCACCAGCGGTTTTCTGCTGCTGTTCATCGGCCTGCTGGTGCACTGGCAAAGCCGGCCGCTCAAGCGCCTGGCACGAGCGGCGCGGGACATGTCCCTGGGCGCCGATGTGGAGCCGGTGGCTGAAGGCGGAGGCAGTGAAGTGGTGGAAGTGGGCCGTGCATTCAATGCCATGCGTGAACGCATCAGCCGTTACCTGACCGAGCGCAGCCAGTTGTTCAGCGCGATTTCCCATGACCTGCGCACGCCCATTACCCGCCTGCGCCTACGCGTGGAATTGCTGGAAGACGAGAACCTGCAAAACAAATTCGGCCGGGACCTGGATGAGCTGGAGTTACTGGTCAAGGGCGCGCTGCAATGCGTGAAAGACACCGATATCCACGAAAACATCCAGCCGGTCGACCTCAACCACGTCCTCGAATGCCTGGTGGAGCCGTACCTGGCACCCCATGGCAATGGCCGAGTGACCCTCGATGGCGCGGCGCTGTCTGCCTACCCAGGCAAACCGCTGGCGCTCAAGCGTTGCATCGGCAATTTGATCGACAACGCGCTCAAGTACGGGCAGAACGCGCATTTGCATATCGAGGACGATGGCGTGCAGTTCATCCTGCACGTGGATGATGAGGGCCCAGGCGTGCCACAGCAGCGACTGGAGCAGGTGTTTGAACCGCACTTCCGCCTGGCCGGCCAGCAGCAGGGTTACGGGTTGGGGTTGGGGATTGCGCGCAACATTGCCCACAGCCACGGGGGCGAAGTGAGTTTGCAGAACCTGCGCGAAGGCGGCCTGCGCGTCACCCTGCAACTCCCCCGCGGATTAGACTGAATATACGCAGGACTACTGTGGGAGCTGGCTTGCCTGCGATGACAGTGGGTCAGTTAATACAATAGTGACTGACACGCCGCCATCGCAGGCAAGCCAGCTCCCACATGTTGCTCTGTGTACATCAGATGCTTTGACGCAGCCGGGCCAAGTCGCGCAGCGGCGGCGCACCAAACAACCGGCTGTACTCCCGGCTGAACTGCGACGGGCTTTCATACCCCACCCGATACCCCGCCGCCGAAGCCTCCAGCCCTTCGGCGATCATCAGCCGCCGGGCTTCCTGCAAGCGCAGTTGCTTCTGGTATTGCAGCGGGCTCATGGCGGTGATCGCTTTGAACCGGTGGTGCAAGGTCGAGACGCTCAGGTTCACTTCCTTGGCCAGGTCGTCGATACGCAGCGGCTGTTCGTAGTTGCCGTTCAACCAGGTGATTGCCTGGCTCACCCGATGGCTCTGGCTGTTAGCCACAGCAATTTCATACAGGCGATAACCCTGCGGGCCACGCAGCAAACGGTAGAGGATTTCACGGTTGATCAACGGCGCGAGCATCGCGATGTCTTTAGGGGTGTCCAGCAAGCGGGTCAGGCGCAGCACCGCGTCGAGCAGTGCGTGATCGATGCGGTCGACGTACATGCCTCGCGAGGTCGGGCGTGAGGGCACGCCCATCGGCCCGGCCTCTGCGATCAGCGCTGTGAGCTGCGCCGGGTCGATGTTGATGCGCACCGAGAGGTTGGGGTCCTCGGCGGTGGCGTCGATGATGCGGCCGGCCACCGGCATCGCCACCGAGAACACCAGGTAGTTGAGTGGGTCGTAGGCAAAGATCTCGTCGGCCAGGCGCACCTCCTTGCTGCCACTGGCGAGGATGCACAGCGCAGGTTCCACCAGCACCGGCATGAAATCCCGGGGCGCGTTGTGGCGGTTCAGGTACAGCGAGGTAATCGCTGTGCCGTAGGAGCCGTCCTCCCAGGTATGACGGTGCACGATACTGGCCAGCTCGGCGCGTTGTTTCTCCATTTCGGCATCGAGGGGAGTGGACTTGGATTCGGGCGACGGCATGGGGCGTCCTCTACACGCTGCTTTGATGGGCTCAGCTTAGCGGCGGCTGTTCAAGTAGTGCTACGTCGATTCTGCAGCATCCTTGCCTGATCCTGCGAGATAGCGTGAATCAGGCAAGTACGCAGCCTGTCATCTGCCTGAAACATGGGGCCTGGGCCTGGAATAAATCCTGGGGCCGAACGTCCTCCCTACGCTTCTCGCAGGATTGTGCAATAAGCCTGCAGGAATTGACTAACCGCGCCCACCCTCGCGCCGTTATCTTTGATCCTGTGGCAACACGCCCTTATTGTGCTGCCGAGCATCACTTCTCAACGGGAGAGTCGAACATGTCCACCCCCATTCCCGCGAGCCATATGGCCTTTATCCGTGCCCGTAGCGGGTGCAGCACCGAACTCGGTGCACGCTTGAGCAGTTTGATTGAACCGGGTCGCCAGACCCAGGGCTGCCTGCAATTCTCGTTGCAGCACTCCCAGGTCGACCCCGATGTCTGGCTGGTGTCCGGGTTTTGGAGCAGCGAGCAGGCCATGAGCGCCTACTTCAGCTCCCCAGCCCTGATGATCTTCACCGAGCTGCTGAACGACATGGTCGTGCGTAGCATGGATTTCCAGACCTTCACCGACGCATCGGCGGCACAGGCCTACGGCGAGTACCTGCAACTGGCCGGTTAACGGTTAGAATGGCCGACTTTCCATTGGCCAGGACCTGCAACATGGCACGTAAACAATTTGCCCACCACGAAGCCGTTTCCGCCGTAGTACCGGGCGAAGGTGGCTACAGCGCCGCCGTCGCCGTCAAGGCACTGGATGGCATGGGCGCACCCCGGTTTCACAAGATCCTTGATGGGCAGACGTTCAAGACGGCTTCGGATGCCGATGATGCGGCGACGCTGCAACTTGAGCATCTGGTCGATGTGGATGCAGAAGGCCAACTGACCTGGGCGACTGCTGAACGCTGAGGCAGCACACCTAACCAATGTGGGAGCTGGCTTGCCTGCGATAGCGGTGTATCAGTCACCCTGAGTTAACTGACCCACCGCCATCGCAGGCAAGCCAGCTCCCACAGTTTTGATTGCATTTCAGTCAGGGTTTGGTGGCGCCTGGTCTGTACATTTTGAACAGGGCCTCAGGCCCCAGCTGGAAATAATCCGCCGGGCCACCTCCGCGCAAAATCGGCTCGGCGGCAGCGGTGTCGTAGATCCCATCCTTGAGCAACCACTTGGCGATGTGCACCGCAACCACCTCGCCCAACACCAGCCAGCTTGGCACCAACTGCTGGTCGGCACGTTGCAGCTGGATAATTTGCGTCACCTTGCACTCGAACGACACCGGGCTCTCGCCCACCCGTGGTACGCCGACGATTTTCGAAGCCACTGGCGTCAGCCCGGAGAGTTCGAATTCATTCACCTCGGGCGATACCGCCGCGCAGCTCTGGTTCATCTGCTCGGCCAGCGGACGGGTGGCCAGGTTCCAGACGAATTCGCCGGTCTGTTCGATATTGTTCAGGCTGTCTTTGCGTCCGACACTGGAAAACCCAATGATCGGCGGAATGTAGTTGAAGGCATTGAAGAAGCTATAGGGCGCCAGGTTCAGGCGGCCTTCGCGGTCGTGCGAGGAGATCCAGCCAATCGGGCGTGGGCCGACGATGGCATTGAACGGGTCATGGGGCAGGCCGTGGCCGTTGGCGGGTTCGTAAAAGTGGATGTCGTCAGGCATGGCCGGGGTTCCTGCTACGCGGTTTGGGAGGCCGTCATAGTGCAATTCATGGCGGTGAATTTCCACGGTGCCCATGGATTTTTCATACATAGGCCACCTATTTTTCACAGCTTTCCCTTCAGTCTGCGCCCCAAGGTCAATACCCCCTATAAGACTGAGCCTTGGAGCCATTTACTGCATGAACAAACTTCCTCAGATCACCCTGGCGTTCTGGGTCATGAAAATCTGCGCAACCACCTTGGGCGAAACCGCCGGGGACTTGCTGTCGATGACCTTGAACGTTGGCTACGCCATCAGCTCCATGATCCTCATCAGCGTGTTCCTGGTGACCCTGGTGACGCAACTCTGGTCGAAAACCTACAACCCGGTGCTGTACTGGATCGTGATTTTGTCCACCAGCACGGCGGGTACCACGATGTCCGACTTCATGGACCGCACGCTGGGGCTGGGCTACGCCACCGGGTCGATGATCCTGATCGTGATCCTGATGATCATCTTTGCGCTGTGGCACCTCAGTGGTGACTCGCTGAACGTGAACAAGGTGCAGACTTTCCGGGGCGAGCTGTTTTACTGGATGGCGATCCTGTTCTCCAACACCTTGGGCACCGCCTTGGGCGATTTCCTCGCGGACGATTCGGGACTGGGCTTCGCCGGCGGCGCATTGTTGATTGGCTCGACCATCGCCGCGGTGGTGGCGCTCAAGTACTTCACGCGCATCTCGTCGGTGCTGTTGTTCTGGGTGGCGTTTGTACTGACACGGCCGTTTGGCGCGACCTTGGGAGATTTCCTGACCAAACCCCATGAAAAGGGCGGCCTGGATTTTGGCACCGTCGGTTCATCGGCGGTGTTGGCGGCGGTGTTGCTGGTGATGATTGTCGGCGCGTCGTATGCACAACGGCGCTATGGGCGCAGCGAGGCTGCAGAGTTGTCCTAAGACTAAATGCGGGAGCGGGCTTGCCCGCGATTGCAGTGGGTCAGTTGATACAACTTTGACTGATCCTCCGCTATCGCGGGCAAGCCCGTTCCCACATGTTTTAGTCGGTGGTGATGCGCGAGTGTTTACGCGTGTCTTTCATGGTCACGTACACCATCAACGACACCGCGATACACGCCGTCACGTACCAGTAGTAGCCAGTTTCCATACCGATGCTCTTGAACCACAGCGCGATGTATTCAGCGGTACCGCCGAAGATCGACACGGTCAGGGCATACGGCAGGCCCACGCCCAAGGCGCGGATTTCGGTCGGGAACAGCTCGGCCTTCACCACGGCGTTGATCGAGGTGTAGCCGCTGACGATGATCAGCGCTGCCATGATCAGGAAGAATGCACCCCACCAGCTCTGGATGGTGTGCAAAGTGGTGAGGATCGGCACGGTGAACAGGGTACCAAGCACGCCGAAAGCGATCAGGATCGGGCGGCGGCCGATTTTATCCGACAGCCCACCGATGATCGGTTGCAGGCACATGAACAGAAACAGCGTCGCCGCCGAGATGGTGGTGGAGTCGGAGATGCTCATGCCGACGGTGTTCACCAGGTATTTCTGCATGTAGGTGGTGTAGGTGTAGAACGCCAGCGTGCCGCCCATGGTCAGGCCGACCACGGTCAGCAGTTCCTTGGGGTGGCGCATCAAGGTGCGCATTGCGCTTTCCTTGGCTTTTTCTTTCTTGGTGAACGACTCGGTTTCTTCCATGCCACGACGCAGGTACAGCGCGACCACTGCACACAAGGCACCGATGGCGAACGGGATACGCCAGCCCCAGGCGTACAACTGCTCGGTGGTGAGCACCTGTTGCAGCACGATCAGCACCGCCAGCGCGATGAGCTGGCCGGAGATCAGGGTCACGTACTGGAAGCTGGAGTAGAAACCGCGACGTTCCTTGGTGGCCATCTCACTCAGGTAAGTGGCAGAGGTGCCGTATTCGCCGCCGACCGACAGGCCCTGCAGCAGGCGGGCAAACACCAGCAGGATCGGCGCACCGATACCAATGACTTCATAGCCTGGGCTCAGGGCAATCAGCAGCGAGCCGAAGCACATCAGGTAGACCGAGGCCATCAAGGCTTTTTTACGCCCGACTTTGTCGGCGTACAGGCCCATCAGCCAGCCACCGATCGGGCGCATCAGGAAGCCCACGGCGAAAATCGCGGCGGTGTTGAGCAGTTGGGCAGTGGTGTCGCCCTTGGGGAAGAAGGCTTTGGCAAAATACAGCGAGAAGGCGGCGTAGACGTACCAGTCGTACCATTCGACCATGTTGCCGACTGATCCGCTGAAAATCGACTTGATGCGGCTGGAGGTGGTGCGCTCCTGCGCTTTTGCAGCCGTCGATCCCAGAGGCACGGTATTGGAGTTATCCATTAAAGGATCCTTCATCTAGTTGTTTTTATGGAGCGGCGCGTGCGCAGCCTGTTGGGGCTATAGCAGGAGCTGTGCCAGGTAGAGGAAGGCCCGGAATAGAAGGGTTGCGGGATTTTTTTGAGCGGAAAGTCGCTGATGGTTTTGGGGTGATGAGCGGAAATCCGCTTATGGCTACCGACGCCATCGCAGGCAAGCCAGCTCCCACACCTGCCTGTGTTCACAGATCAAAATGTGGGAGCGGGCTTGCCCGCGATGGCGATTCAAAGGTCGCTACACAAACATCTCCCTCACCAACCCATGCCGCTGCATCTTTTCATTGAAGGTCCGCCGCGGCAGTTGCAGCTCGGCCAGTACCGCCTTGATATCGCCCTTGTGACGCGTCAACGCGGCCTTCAGGCAGTGTGCCTCGAACGCCTCCTGCTGCGCCGCCAACGACTGCCCGGCTTCGATCCCTTGCGGTTCCGGCTCGTCCAGCCCCAACACCTGGCGCTCGGCGACGTTGGCCAGTTCGCGCACATTGCCCGGCCACTCATGGCTGAGCAGGCGCCCCAACTGTGGCCCACTCAAGGGCTCGACCTGGCGGCCCAGACGCTCGGCGGCGCTTTGCGCAAAATGCTCGTATAGCAGCGGAATATCTTCGCGACGCTCACGCAATGGCGGCAGGCGCAGTTGCGCGACGTTGAGTCGATAGGCCAGGTCTTCGCGAAAGCGCCCGGCCCGCGCTTCTTCCAGCAGGTCGGGCTTGGTGGCGGCGATGATGCGCAGGTCCACCTGGATACTCTGGTTGGAGCCCAGCCGCTCCAGCTTCTGCTCTTGCAACACCCGCAGCAATTTCACCTGTTGGGCCAGGGGCATGCTTTCGATTTCATCCAGGAACAAGGTGCCGCCGTGGGCATACTCCAGCTTGCCGATGCGTTTGCCCTGGGCGCCGGTGAAGGCGCCGCTTTCATGCCCGAACAGCTCGGCTTCGAACAACTGCTCGGGGATCGCCGCGCAATTGAGGGCCACGAAGGGCTTCTTGGCGCGTGGGCCGAAGTCATGCAGGCAGCGGGCGACCAGCTCCTTACCGCTGCCGGTCTCGCCACGAATCAGCACATTGACCGGCAAACTCGCCAGGTCCAGCACTTGGCGGCGCAAACTTTGCAGGCCCTTGGACACGCCCAGCAGGCTGGACTCCAACTGCGCACGATGATCGGCCTGTTGATGCAGGCGGCGGTTTTCCAGGATCAGGCCGCGCTTGTCCAGCGCCCGGCGCAGGCTGTTGAGCAAGGCGTCGGGGCTGAAGGGTTTTTCCAGGAAGTCGTAAGCCCCGTCGCGCATGGCTTCGACGGCCATTGGCACGTCGCCATGGCCAGTGAGCAAAATCACTGGCAAATCGGCATCGCGGCGCTGCACCTCGGCCAACAGCTCAAGGCCGCTGAGCCCCGGCATGCGCACGTCACTCAGAATCACCCCGGCAAAGTCCTTGGGCAGTTGCGCCAGGCACTCTTCGGCGCGGCTGAACAACTGCACGTCAAACCCCGACAGGCTCAGCCATTGCTCGACGGCCGTGCGAATACTGGCTTCGTCATCGACCACAATCACCGCGTTCAACATAGGTCTGGCGTCTCCAGGGCGATAGGCAAGGTCAGAGTGAAAATTGCGCCATCGCCACGGTTATCGGCACTCAGGCGGCCGCCCAGTTCATGCACGATAGCGTAGGACACCGCGAGCCCCAAGCCGAGCCCGTCGCCCACCGGCTTGGTGGTGAAAAACGGGTCGAACACGCTGCTCAAATGTTCTTCGGCAATCCCGCCGCCGCTGTCGCAGACGCTCAATTGCCACAGCTGCTGATCGGCATGCAGGCGGATCTCCAGGCGCTTGCGCGGTTTGTCGGCCATGGCGTCCAGAGCGTTGCGCAACAGGTTGATCAGTACCTGTTCGAGGCGGATCGCGTCGCCACGTACCCAGGCCGGGCGGGTGAGGTCCAGCACCACACCGATGGCTTCGTCACGCAGGCGCGCGTCGAGCAGGTGCAGGGATTGGTCGACCACCGTTGCTAGGTCCAGCTTTTCGCGCAGGCCGCTGGGGCTCTTGCGGGCGAACGTCTTGAGGTGGCCGGTGAGCGCGGCCATGCGCGTGAGCATGTCATCCAATGGCGTGAGGGCCTTGTAGGCATCGTCCACGCGACCATGGTCGAGCAACAGCCGCAGCGTCGCCAATTGCATGCGCTGGGCGGTCAGCGGCTGGTTGATTTCATGGGCGAGGGCGGCGGACATCTGCCCCAGCGCCGCCAGCTTGGCCGACTGCACCAGGCCATCCTGTGCGGTGCGCAACGCCTGGGTGCGTTCTTCGACCAATTGCTCCAGTTCTTCACGGCTGCGCTGGCGCAAGCGGGCCAGGCGCCAACGCTGACTGAGGAACAGTACCAGGAACACCAGGGCCAGCCACGAACCCGCAGCGGCAAGGCCGGCGTTGCGTTGGTCTTCAAAGGCGAACTGGGGTTTGCGCAACAGGTGCAGGGTCCAGCCTTCGCGCTTGAGCGGCAGCGACTCCCAGATGTAATTGGCGTTGCCGTCGGGGCCGTTGACGCGGATCAAGTGGCTGTTTTCGTCAAAGCGTTGCAGGGGCTGGGTGTCCAGTGGCTGCAGTTGCTTTTTGTCGTATTGGCGGGTGGCCTTGAGTTCGGCCAGGTCATTTTCGGACAACGGCCGCAGGTTGCGATAACGCCAGCCCGGCTGGTTGGCGATAAACACGATGCCCCGCGCATCGCTGACCAACAGCAGGTCATTGCCCTGGGCCCATTCGCGTTCCAGCTCGGGGAACTCCAGCTTGACCACCATGGCGCCGAGGAACTGCTCGTGCTCATCCACGACCGCGCTGGAAAGAAAGTAACCCGGAATGCCCGTGGTCACCCCCACCGCATAAAAGCGCCCGGTGCCCTGGCTCAGGGTCTGGCTGAAATACGGCCTGAACGCGTAATTGTGGCCGACATAACTGCTGGGCAGGTTCCAGTTGCTGGCGGCCACGGCCAGGCCGGTGCGGTCCATCAGTTCCAGGGTTGAAGACTGCGCAGCCCCGTTGATACGCTCCAGCTTACGGTTGAGCCGGTCTTGCGTGGCGGCGTCCAGCGGGCCCTTCAAGGCGCTGATCATCTCCGAATCCAGCGCCAGCACGGCAGGCAGGGCACGGTAGCGTTCGATCAGGGTGTGCAGCGAGTTGGCATACAGCGCGAGTTGCTGATTGGCACGGGCGGCGTCGTCCACCAGGGCCTGGCGTTCGGCATGGCGCGTGGCCAAGGCGGTGGCCAGCACCGCACCGGCGATGATCAACAGCGAATAGAAGGTCAGACGCAGGGGGCGAGGGATCACGATCATACGATGATGAACAGGCACGGTAAGGGGCGAGCACCATAGCATGGGCGGCACATATCTTGTGGCCAAGGAGCTTGTGTGGGAGCTGGCTTGCCTGCAATGACGGCCTGCCAGTCGACGGCTATCTACCTGACACCCCACGATTCAACTGTGTGTGGCTTGCCTGCGATGACGGCTTGCCAGCCGACGGCTATCTACCTGACACCCCATGATCCCAATGTGGGAGCGGGCTTGCTCGCGAAGGCGGCCTGACAGCCGACCGGGATGTGGGATCAGATTGAGTACATATCCGTTAGTTAGGTAACGGCCACTTAGGGTTCCGCCCTGACGGCGGCTCACTTTGCAAAAGCGGCAAAGTAAGCAAAACGCTCTT
>NZ_QODJ01000037.1:47898-58007 GCF_009935965.1 Pseudomonas sp. L13 | reverse complement strand
CCCCAAATCCCTGTCGAATTCCGGCCAGCGTGGTTTGACGGGGCGCCTAAGATCAAGATCAAAAGCAGATCAAGAGCTACTCGCTTCGCATCGTGGTTAGCGTTGATGGCGTTGGGTCAGTAACCGACCGTAAAGCGCTGGCGCGAGTGCTTCGGGTTTTCCACTTCATCCAGCATGGCGATGGCGAAGTCGGCAAAACTGATCGAACTGTTGCCGTCACTGTTCACCAGCAGATCATCCGTGCCCAGGCGGAATTTGCCCGTGCGCTGGGTGCCGTCGAACAGGGCCGATGGCGACAGGAAGGTCCAATCCAGCTCCTTTTCCTGGCGCAGCGTTTCCAGGAAGTCAGCTCCGGCACTGGCCTCAGCTTTATATTCAGGCGGGAAGCCTTCGCTGTCGATCACGCGCCCGCCACCGGGTAACAGCAGCGAACCTGCACCGCCGACCACCAACAAACGTTTCACGCCGGCCTTTTTCACCGGGCCGATCACGGCGCTGGCGGGGAGGGTGGAGAAGTGCGCGGCGCTGATCACCACGTCGCTGCCGCTGATGGCGTGTTGCAAGGCCTCGGCATCCAGGGCATCGGCCTGTTTGACCGTAACGCCTGGGCGCACAGCCAGCTTGTCGGTATTGCGGGCGATGGCGGTCACGGTATGCCCGCGACGCAGCGCTTCTTCCAGCAGTTGGCTACCGGCGCGGCCGGTGGCACCAATGATTGCGATCTTGCTCATGATGTTCTCCAACAGGGTTAGGGTTTAAAACCAATCACCACTTCATTTCGCCCTTGGCGACTTTGGCGCTCAGTTCCAGCGAGCTTTCGTCGGCGAGGGTGGGGTAACGTTTTTTCATGGCCGCAATCAGGGCGGCGGAATCCTTGGCCTTGGCGGTTTCGAGGTCGAAGGCCTTGATGTAATCGGCGGTGAAGGTGACCGAGGCCAGCGACGGCGTGCCCAGGTAATGGCCCGGCACCACGGTGTTCGGCTTCAGGTCTTCAATGCGCTTGAGGGTGGCCAACCAGTCTTTATGGGATTGCGCGCTCTGGGTATCGGCCATCCAGACGTGGATATTTTCAGCGACGACCACACCACCGACCACGGCCTTGATCGACGGGATCCACACAAAGCTGCGATCCGGCTGCGGGCCGTCGAGGCCAACCACTTCAAGCTGTTGCCCTTCCAGGGTCAGGCTGTGGCCTTCAAGCACTTGCGGCACAAGGGTCTTGGCCGGTTTGTCGGCGCCCATTTTCGGGCCCCAGAATTCCAGCTTGCCGGCGACGGTGGCGTTGATATGGTCAACCACCGGCTGTGGCGCCAGCACCTTGGCGTCGGGGAACGCGGCGGTCAGGGTGTCGAGGCCGAAGTAGTAGTCCGGGTCGCCATGGCTGATGTAGATGGTGGTCAGGTGCTTGCCGCTGGCGCGGATCTTCTGCACCAGTTGCTCGGCTTGGCCTTTGCCGAATTGCGCATCCACGAGGATCGCGTCTTTCTCGCCGCTCACCAGCACCGAGCTGACCGGGAAGATCGCGGCTTCGCCTGGGTTGTACACGTCGAGTTTGAGCTCTGCCGCCGCTGCGTGGGCAGCGAAGGCGAGGGCGGCGGTGGCCAGGGTCAAGCGTTTGAAGGTCGAGAACATCGGGCAGCTCCTGCCATCGGTAAGGGATGCACAGAGCTTAGTTGCATAAAACGCGACAAAAAATGCGATGCTGGGACATAGTTTGTTTCTAAAATCGGGCAAATCATGGATCGTCTTCAAGCAATGCGCGTGTTTGTCACCGTGGTGGACCTGGGCAGCCAATCCGCCGCTGCCGACCACCTTGACCTGTCGCGCCCGGTGGTCTCGCGCTACCTGGCCGAGCTGGAAGACTGGGTGGGCGCACGCCTGCTGCACCGCACCACGCGCAAGCTCAGCCTCACCGCAGCCGGGGGGGAAACGCTACCGCGTTGCCGGCAATTGTTGGATTTGTGTGGGGACATGCAGGCCGCCGTCAGCGAGCCCGATGACGCGCCCCGAGGCCTGTTGCGCCTGAGCGTCAGCACCTCGTTTGGCCAGGCGCAACTGGGCGCGGCGATTGCCGAGTACGTCAAGCGCTACCCGCTGGTGACGGTCGATTTGCAGATGCTCGATCGCACGGTGAACCTGGTGGACGAGCGCATCGACCTGGCGATCCGCACCAGCAACGATCTGGACCCCAACCTGATCGCCCGGCGCCTGACCGTATGCCGCTCGGTGGTGTGCGCCACACCGGCCTATCTGCGCGAGCATCCGGCGCCGCAGAAAGTCGAAGACCTGGCCCGGCACAACTGCCTGACCCACTCTTACTTCGGCAAGAGCCTGTGGCATTTCGAAGAAAATGGCGAACATGTGTCGGTGCCGGTCCACGGCAATATCACGGCCAACGAGGCCAGCACGTTAATGCGCGTGACACTGGCCGGGGCAGGGGTGGCGATGCTGCCCAGTTATCAGGCCGGTGAACTGATTCGCAGTGGAGAATTGGTACGCTTGCTGCCGCACGCCGAGCCACGCCAGATGAATATCTATGCGGTGTACGCCTCCCGCAAACACATGCCCTCGGCGCTGCGCAGCCTCCTGGATTTCCTGGTGCTGCGCTTCCCCGAGGAGCCTGTCTGGGACGGCGGGCTGTGAGCTGAAATAAGCGCGCTGAATGGCATCGCATCATGGCAAGTTGACCTATGCTTTAAACAGCACCCTGTAGATCCGTTCAGAGGTCTGTGCCATGAGCATCAAAACCAGAAAGTACCTGACCATTTTCACCCTCTGCGCATTGGCGACAGCGCTGTATGGGACTGCCGCCTATCGGGTTGAGCAAACACGCATGCAGCCGGCGGCGTTCGCCATCAGTTGCCATCAGGACCAATGCGTTCCCCGCACCGGCAGTTTCAGTGCACTCAGGTAGGCTGCTCGGCCTTCAGTTGTTCACGAAACGCCTTGGGTGAAAACCCGACCCTGCGGCGAAACAGCCGTGAAAAGTTGGTGGGGTCGGAAAAGCCCAGCACTTCGGACATCTCGTTGATGGTCATGCTGGTGTAGGTCAGCAGGCGCTTGGCTTCCAGCAATTGGCGGTCATGCATGATCTGCAACGCCGGTTGCCCACCCAATTCCCGACACGTCCCGTTCAAGTGTGAGACCGAGATGCCCAACTTGTGGGCCAGGTCTTCAATCTTCGGGTGTTCGCGGTAATGCTGTTCGACCAGTTGCGTAAACCGCCGAAAGTACTCACGACCCCGCGGAGCGCGTGGATGGCGGCGCTGGATCGCCTGGCGGCTGACCCATACCAGCAACACGCTGACCAGGGCGTGCAGCATCATGTCCCGTGCCGGTTGGTCATCGGCGTATTCGTCCTGCAAGCGTACGAACAGGCTGTTCAAGTAATCGCTGTCCTTGCCCGCCGGGTAGCTGCCAAGTGTGTGCAGGCCATCGACGGTGGAGCCCAGTTGCGCCTGCAAGTGGCTGACCAGCGGCGCCGAAAGCGTTACCACAAACCCTTCCACATCTTCGGAAAAACGAAAGCCATGCACGCACAGCGGTGGCAGCACTTGCAGGCTCGACTCGTTAAGCGTGGTGCGCTGGCCTTCGATTTCCAGTTGTGCCTGGCCTTTGTGCACATACAGCAACTGGCACAGGTCCGCGTGCCGGTGGGGCTGGATTTCCCACTGGTATTCCCGACTGCGCCGGGAAATGGTTTCGCAGTGCAACAAATCGGGAGTCGGCCACTGCTGGCTTTCCCCGTAAAGCTTGAAGACCGGAATCGCGGTTTTGGTCATGGTTTCAATCCGATACTCAGGATAATGGTTCGGTAATCGCCCCGATTGGCGAAAAGCACAGGTTTTGACGCAGTTTTCACCTTCTTATGCGGCTCGCTCAAGTGAAAAATGTCAGCCATAAGAGCAATGACAACTCTTTCACTCCATACGTTCGCGTGAAGCTTGAAGGCCATAAAAATAATGAAAACCCTTAAAACTCAAGTCGCCATTATTGGCGCCGGTCCTTCCGGATTGCTGCTCGGCCAGCTGTTGCACAACGCTGGCATCCAAACCCTTGTTCTAGAGCGCCAGAGCGCCGAGTACGTACAAGGCCGTATCCGCGCCGGGGTGTTGGAACAAGGCATGGTCGACCTGCTGCGCGAAGCCGGGGTCAGCCAACGCATGGACGCCGAAGGTTTGGTGCACGACGGGTTTGAAATCGTCCTCAATGGCCAACTCACCTCCATCGACCTCAAGAGCTTGACCGGAGGCCAGTCGGTGATGATCTACGGCCAGACCGAGGTCACCCGAGACCTGATGGCCGCCCGCGCAGCCGCCGGTGCCATCACCCTGTACGAAGCCTCCAATGTTCAACCCCATGACCTGAAAAGTGAACAGCCGTGGCTGACCTTCGAGCACGAAGGCCAAGCCTACCGCCTGGAGTGCGACTACATTGCCGGCTGCGACGGTTTCCATGGTGTGGCCCGCCAGACGATACCGGCGCAAGCGCTGAAGGTGTTCGAGCGGGTCTACCCCTTCGGTTGGCTGGGCGTGCTAGCCGACACGCCGCCGGTACATGCCGAATTGGTGTACGCCAAACATACGCGGGGTTTTGCGCTGTGCAGCATGCGGTCGCCGACCCGCAGCCGTTACTACCTGCAAGTGCCGGCCGAAGAGAAGCTGGAAGACTGGGCGGATGAACGCTTTTGGGATGAACTCAAAAGCCGCCTGCCCAACTCCTTGGCCGAGCAGTTGGTGACCGGGCCCTCGATCGAAAAAAGCATCGCGCCGCTGCGCAGCTTTGTGGTGGAACCCATGCAGTACGGGCGTCTGTTCCTGCTCGGCGATGCCGCGCACATTGTGCCGCCCACCGGCGCCAAGGGTTTGAACCTGGCGGCCAGTGATGTGAGCACCTTGTTCCGCATCTTGCTCAAGGTGTACCGCGAAGGGCGCCTGGACTTGCTGGAAAAATACTCGGCCATCTGCCTGCGCCGGGTGTGGAAAGCCGAGCGGTTTTCTTGGTGGATGACCTCGATGCTGCATCAATTCCCACAGGCGGACGCCTTCAGCCAGCGCATTTGCGAAAGCGAACTGGACTATTTCATTCACTCCCAGGCCGGGCGCAAAACCATCGCAGAAAATTACGTCGGCCTTCCTTACGAGCCTATCGAATAGCCTGCTATCGTATCGAGCATTCCCACCGGTGACCGTTGCCTGTGGGCCCTGCTCGAAGGTTCTGCCGTGACACACCTCAATCAGCCCGCTCCAACCGTTCCCGCCGTGCGCAGTATCCTGGTCGCGCTGATGATGGCGATCTTCCTGGGCGCCCTGGACCAGACCATCGTCGCCGTGTCCATGCCGGCCATTTCTGCGCAGTTCCATGACGTCAACCTGCTGGCCTGGGTGATCTCCGGCTACATGGTGGCGATGACCGTGGCGGTGCCGATCTACGGCAAGCTCGGTGACCTGTATGGGCGTCGGCCCATGATGCTGATCGGCATGGGCGTGTTCACCCTGGCGTCGCTGTTCTGCGGCCTGGCGCAAAGCATGGAGCAACTGGTGCTGGCGCGGGTGCTGCAGGGTATCGGCGCAGGCGGGATGGTCTCGGTGAGCCAGGCGATCATTGGCGACATCATCCCTCCCCGCGAGCGTGGGCGTTATCAGGGCTATTTCAGCAGCATGTACGCGGTGGCCAGCGTGGCCGGGCCGGTGTTGGGCGGCTATATGACCGAGTACCTGTCGTGGCGCTGGGTGTTTTTGATCAACCTGCCACTGGGTGCCGGCGCCTGGTACGTGGCCCATCGCACCCTGGTGGGGCTGCCGGTGCCGCAGCGCAAGCCCATCATTGATTACCTCGGCACGGTGCTGATGATCATCGGCCTCACCGCCTTGTTGCTGGGCATCACCGAAATCGGCCAGGGCCATTCATGGCATGACGATCAAGTGTTGGGGTTGCTGGCCTGTGCCCTGTTGGCCTTGAGCGCGTTTGTGTGGCACGAACGCCGCGCGCGGGAACCGTTGTTGCCCATGCATTTGTTTGCCAACCACAGCGCGGTGTTGTGCTGGTGCACGATTTTCATCACCAGCTTCCAGGCGATTTCCCTGACTGTGCTGATGCCCCTGCGTTACCAGACCGTGACCGGCGCCGGTGCCGACAGCGCGGCCCTGCACTTGCTGCCCTTGGCGATGGGCTTGCCGATGGGCGCGTATTTCGCCGGGCGCATGACCTCGGTGACCGGCCGCTACAAACCGATGATCCTCAGCGGTGCGTTGTTGAGCCCCCTGGCGATCCTCGGCATGGCCTACAGCGCGCCCCAGGCGGTGGCGTTCACCGCGATCTTCATGCTGTTGAGCGGCATCGCCTCAGGCATGCAATTTCCCACCTCGCTGGTGGGCACACAGAATTCGGTGGAGCAACGGGATATTGGTGTGGCCACCAGCACCACCAACCTGTTTCGCTCCCTGGGCGGGGCAGTGGGCGTGGCCTGCATGTCGGCGTTGCTGCTGGCGCTGTTGCACGATTCCAGTTTCGCCCATCTGGCAAGCGGCGCACTGATGGCCGAAGGCAGTTCCGGCAACGTACTGCTCGACGGCCTCAACGCGGCACCCGGCCCGGCGCAGGATGCGTTGCGCGGCGAGTTGGCGGTGACGTTCCGGCATTTGTTGATGGTGAGTGCGGCGGTGTCGCTGCTGGGGTTGGCGGCTGCGATAGCGATGCCCAACCGAGTGCTGCGCGGCCGTGAAGACAAGGCCCAATAACGGTTAAACGCCCTCTGTAGGAGCGAGCTTGCTCGCGAAAAATGTCAACGATAACGCGGGCTTTCTGAGTGAGCGCGGCGCCTTTGAGTTTTTCGCGAGCAAGTTCGCTCCTACAAAAAAAGCGCTGCCCCCGCCCACCGTTTTATTGCAGTTCAAATCTTGGATCAGGGGCTGTAGTAACCCACCGCTACCATGAAATGCCCGCTCTTGCGCACATACGCATGCTTGTTCTCGACCTTGCCCGTCACCGGGTTTTTCCAGCGGTATTTGTATTCGCCCTGGTCCTGTTCGTCCATCATCTTGAGGATCGGCACACCCACCGGTTTGCCATCCGGATCCTTGATCTTGGCGAAATCGGTGTTGATCAGACGCAGGTTGGTGCCGTGGGCGACGTAGCGCCGCGTGTTCAGGTCCACCACGAATACGTAGAGATCATCTTGCAGGAAGCCGCCCTGCAAAGAGTTGATCGCCTTGAGCGTGCCGGTTTCATCCTTGACCAACGCCTCCACCGCCTTGTTGCGCAGCGCCCGTGCCTGTTCCGGCGTGGCGCGCGGCAGGTAATAACCGACCGCCAGGATGCGTTCACCCACCCGTTGATAAAACACATGCTTGTGTTCGACCTTGCCGTCATTCCAGTTCTGCCAGCGATAGTCAGCCTGCTGGATACCCTGGCCTTCGGGCACGCCAAGGGCTTGTTTGAACGAGGCTTGCAGGTCGGGCCCGAGCACCTCGGACACGTCGCGACCGATCAGCGCGGAGGAGGGCCCGCCACTGGCCAGCAGCACGCCTTTTGTATCGACCACAAACACATAGCGGTCCTGGTCGATGAACTCGCCCTGACGGCTGAAGGCAGCGAAGGCCTTGTCACCTTGCTTGTGGTAGTACGCCAAGGCCTTTTCCAGCAAGGCCTTGGCGGCTTGGGCATCCGCTTCCTGTGCCGTGGCGGCATGCACCTGGCTGCAACACAACAGCAGCAGCCAGGTGAGTCGGAGCAGTCTCTTCATTTACCCGTCCCTCGTTCTTGTTGGTGTGCCAAGAGCGTAGACGGTTGGCGGCAAGTCAGAAGGGTTTGGTCGGCAGGTATTTGCCGTCCAGGGTGATGACCGCACGGGAGCCGCCGTCCGGGTCTTCGACTTTTTTGAGATCGAGCTTGAAGTTGATGGCGCTGATGATGCCGTCGCCAAACTGCTCATGCACCAGGGCCTTGAGGGTGGAACCGTAGACCTGCAGCATCTCGTAGAAACGGTACATGGTCGGGTCAGTCGGCACACCGCTCGGGAAGCTGCCGCGCAGGGGCACGCTTTGCAACAGGCGGCTGGCGTCCTCGTCGAGGCCTAGTTTGCCGCACACGATGTCGGCCGCCTCCTTGGGCAGCGGGTGCTGGCCGAGCAGGGCGGCGGTGACGAACGCCAGGCTCAGCCCGGTGCCGTCGGTGAGGTCCTGCCACGACAGGTTTTTGCGTGCCTTGAGGTCGATAACGGTGTCGGCCAGGGCCAGGCGTGGGGTTTGGGCGAATTGGGATTGCAACATGATGAGGTCCTCTTGGGTTGAATAGGGGTCAGGCGGCGTGGGCGCGGGTGCTGGGGTGGTCGAGCAGGGAGACGAAGCGCCCGGTGTGCCCGTCCAAAGCGCCAATGCCGCCGGTTTCGATGTCGTACACCCAGCCATGCAGGTTCATCCGGCCTTGTTCCAGCGCCAGGGCGACCGAGGGGTGAGTCTTGAGATTAGCCAGTTGGGCGACCACGTTTTCGCGCACCAAGGCATCCAGGCGGGCAGCGTCCGAGATATGCGTACGGGCTGCATTGATCACCTTGGCCGACTCGGCATGGCGCAACCAGTTGGCCACGGCGGGCAGGTGGTCCAGGCATTTGCAGGTAGAGATTGCAGTCATCGCGCCGCAGTCCGAGTGCCCGCAAATCACAATATCGCTGACGCCCAGCACCGCCACGGCATATTCGACCGTGGCCGACACGCCTCCCGGCTCCGGGCCGTAGGACGGCACGATGTTGCCGGCATTGCGGATGACGAACAGATCACCGGGCTCCTGCTGGGTCAACAGCTCAGGGACTACGCGGCTGTCAGAGCAGGACACGAACAAGGTGCCGGGGTTTTGCGTGGTCGCCAGGTGTTTGAACAAGTCACTGCGAGGGGTAAAGGCTTCACGTTGGAATTTGCGAAAGCCGTCGATGAGATGCTGCATGGTGGTTCTCCTTGCGTCGCTGATGGGGCAAGGATGGAAGTTTTCGGCTATAGCGTCCAAGACTGTTTTATGATGCTGTCTATAAGTTATGCCTATAGTTGGAGCGCTGCCCATGCTGTTGCGTCATATCCGTTACTTGCTGGCCGTTGCCGAGCATCGCAACTTCACGCGGGCTGCCGAGGCGCTGCACGTGTCGCAGCCGACTTTGTCGCAGCAGATCAAGCAACTGGAAGAAAACCTGGGCGCGCCATTGCTGGACCGTACTGGGCGCAGCATCAGTCTGACCGACGCGGGGCAAGCCTACGTGCGTTATGCGCGGCTAGCCTTGCAGGACCTACAGGCCGGCACCCGTGCGATACACGACGTGCAGGACCTGCGCCGAGGGCATTTGCGCCTGGCCATGACGCCGACCTTTACTGCCTACCTGATCGGCCCGCTGCTGGCACGGTTCAATGCGCTGTACCCCGGCATCACCCTGAGCGTCGATGAACTGACCCAGGACCGTATCGAAGCCGCGCTGGGTGAGGACCTGCTGGATATCGGCATCGGCTTTACCGGCGAGCATGGGTTGGAGATCGACTGTGAGGCGCTGTTTGTCGAAGAGTTGAGCCTGGTCGTCAGTGCCAGTCACCCCGAACGCAATCAACGGGCGTGGTTCGAACAGCCTCTGGTGCTGCTGAACACAGGCTTTGCCACCCGCCGCTATATCGACGATTACTGCCACCGGCAAGGGGTTAAACCGCAGATTGCCATGGAGGCCAATTCCATCAGTGCGATTATCGAGATCGTACGCAGCACGCCCCTGGCAACTATCCTGCCCCGGGCACTGGCTGAGGCCCAGGCGGGCCTGCATGCCGTGGCGATCGAGCCTGCGTTGCCGCAGCGCACTGCGGCCTTGTTGAGCCGCAAGAGCGCGTATCGCAGCGCTGCGTGTGCGGCGTTTGTGGCGTTGATCAAGGCGTAGGGTCGGGCTGACACCCCTGGATCCAACTGTGGGAGCTGGCTTGCCTGCGATGGCGGCCTGCCAGCCAATGTTTATCTACCTCACACCCTGCGGTCAAAACTGTGGGAGCGGGCTTGCTCGCGAAGGCGGCCTGGCAGTCAACACAGTTGGATTGTGTACATATCCATTGCTGCGGTAACGGCCACCTAGGGTTCCGCCCTGACGT